>JAAETH010000509.1 GCA_024228575.1 Actinomycetes bacterium | reverse complement strand
TATTACAAACGGATACGTAGGTCGAGACCTGGTCTCTGTCCGCTGCTGCGGACTCTCAGCCAGTGTCCTGGAGGCTTGGGAGCTACCTGGCGCCAACATCGGGCAGTTCGCATCGCCGACCTCGATCGCAGCGCCACGCGTGTTGCCCTTTCGGCGAATAGGCGAGATCGGCCAGAGGGACAAACGCCCTGATCAGCAGTGCCCGGAGCGGGGTTCGAACCCGCACGCCCCCTGGGGAGCCGGGGGGTTTGAGAGCGGCCTGAAACGTCCAGTGGAGTTCGGCAGATTCCAATAATGCTGGTCAGAGGTGGTGTTTGTGTCCGGACTTTCCGGCCGAATCCGGCGGTTCCGTCTCGATCCGGCGGCTCTTGTGCGCGTTTCGTGCGCGCTTCTGACAGAAGAACAACCGGGCCACCCCCGTGCGGGAACTCCTGAACATCGAGAACGAGCTGCAACCGCACTCAGCGGTCGCGCTTGAGCAAGTAGCGGTTCAAGATCACCTTGAAGGTGCCACGGCCGTCGAGTTCGTCGAGGATCGATCCGTCTCGCGTGTGCCAGACGACTCCCTCAGCTCGCCGGCCGGGGTGATCATCGACTCCAACTCGTCAGCTTGGAGCAACGCCTCTTCGACAGTCGCAGGGAGCTCCAGGTCGAGTTCGGGCACGGCGAGATCGCGAACCCAATCCGGCCACTCTTCTCGTGGGACAGGAATCCGATCGAGGGACAGGGCGAAGACGGCGAACCTCTTGCCACGGATCTCGAGCGGGTTCGAACTAATCCCCTCACCGAACACCTCGCCCTGCAGTGGTCACCCGTCGACCATCCGCTCGGCCAGACTCAGGCCGCGGGCGCGGTCCCACATCGTGTTGCTGTCCGACTCGGCGCACTCCCAGTTGCGACCGCAGACGCGGAGCCTGCCGCCATCGAGAATGAACGTCGCCGACGTTCCATCGATCTTCTCGGTAGCCATCCACTCCGCTGACGAACGGACCTGATCGTAGAGGTCTGTCAGATTCTGGACCCGCTCCGAATCGGTCTTGCGGACGAACGCTGACGAGAACGGCCCCACCACCTCACCTGCGAGACCGGCCGGAATGGGTGGCTCCCACTTCGAAACACCGATCAAGGCACCCAGATCGATATCCCCGCTGCTGGCATCTCGGATCTCTGGAAGCAGATCGAAAGGCATCACCAGTCCCTGCGAGAAGACGCCACGAAGACGAGCCGTCTTCAGAACATGACCCGTCCGCCCATCTTCGACCGTCCGCTCGCCACGCTCAGCCAGGAAGGCGAACCTCGCGTCGCCCGTCGGCAGGAGCGAATCAACTCGAAGTAGACACACCGATCGCCCGGCACGAACTCCCCTCGCTTCACGACGATGTTCCACCCACCAACCCGCGCAACCTCGATGCGATCAGCTCCCTCGATCGGGTCAACACGATCCACGGTGCGAATACTCGCCAAGCTGCGATCGCCCACCTGCATCTCCGACATGAAGCCGACCGTAGCGACACGAATGACGTCGGCGCATCGAATGTCCCCTATCCTCGTGCGCCTACCCATCAGTTTGGAGGTGGGCCGTGGGTGGCTCGTACGAACACTTGCTCGCTCTTGAGACTTCAGCGGCCGAGACCGCCGAGCTGTTGGCAGGACAAGACGGCTGGATCGCCGGGGATGGCGCCACCGTAGCCGTCTTCGTCCGCTCGGAACCCCTGGCCGACCCTTCGATACTGACTTCGTCGGTGTCGACCCTGCTCGACACCCCCGTGCTCCGTTTCAGCGTGTTCGACGATGACGTTCTGACATGCGAATTGTGGCGAGAAGGCGAGCTTGTCGCCGACGTGTCTGTCCCGGACATGTTCGAGTATGCAGACACGCCGGAGGAACTCGCGATGCTCGGCATAGACGTGGCTACCTCGGAGACATCGGGCCCAGAGCCATTCGTCAACGTGCTTGCACGCGGAGAGCGAGCACAAGCGCTGGCACTGCTGACAGACCCTGCAGATGCGCTCGGCACGACTCGTGTCTACGCGACCGATCTGCACCGCGAGCTCTTGAAGGCACTCGACCTTCCGACATTCGCCGTGGGATGGGACTTCTTCGGGCTCGAAGCCGTCGGCGACCAGTACGAAGGTCCCGAACTCACCGCGCTGAGCTAGCGGGGCAACCCACCGGATCAGGCAGCTCAAAGCAACCCACGGTCACCCCGATGGCAGCGATGTTCGAGTCCTTTGGCTCCGATCACGTACAGGTATGGGCCGGGCTTGGCTGCCCGCTGGAGGATGCGGTTCAGATGAAGGTCGAATCGCTCGGCCATCGGTAGCACCGTGTAGCCGCGGGCTCGGATGGCGTCCGCGACCAGGTATCGGCCGAGTCCTCTCTCGAGGAAAGACGTCGGAGCTACCGGGTCTGGTCGCCGCTTGCTTCACCGGCCAGATGATATCGACAGCCTCCTGGATCTCAATCCCGAGATCGCCATGTTCGGACTCCAGGAAGGCGACATGGCCACCTGGCTCAACCAGCTCGCCGAGAGAGTCCGGACAGGAAGCACGCTGACCGACCTCGAACAAGTCAAGGGCGTCCTTCCCACGGCGCCTTTGACCATGAGGGCGATCGACAGGAGCTGGTATCCCGAACTGTTCGGTTACGCGATGTGGTTCGCCCAGCATCCCCCGCTGCCGGTCATCCAGGCGGTGTGGCCCGACCGTCACAGCCTGTTCCCATGGCAAGAAGGAGTGGGTGATCGGTGCCGCCTGGACCAACCACAGGGCTGGACCGCCATGCAAGACCACCCCACCGGGCCATGGACCGTCGGCCTAGGCCCATGGCCCTTCGAAGAGCTACCTGACGCGTTCGTCTACTCCACCAAGCGAATCCTTCACGACGGCCAGCCAGCAATGCTTGTCGCCCACGACCACGAAGGCGAATGGCAGATCCTCGATGGAGGGCTGGTCGAACCCGACGACGTGGTCAGATCGCACTTCCGCCACCTCGTCGGCCTCAACCCGCGCCTTGTCGAACTCGCCGACCTAGCCATCGGGTGGGAGGCCGAGCGCTTCACGCTGGACGGGCCGTGGGTGCGCAGCGAAATGAGCGCGGACTAGGCACCCGCCGGGTTCGCTCGGACGAAGTCGCACTCCCCTTGACCAGCTCGGCGACCGCCACCAGACCGGACACTCCAATCTGCGAATCGCGCCGATCCCACGCAAGGGCCCCAAACATGGCCAAGCAGCTCATTGATACATGACCTCTCCTTGACATCGCAGGGGCTGCGCCGACGAGATGTGATGTAGTCGGGTAGTGCGCGCGGTTGTGGCAGTGGAGGTGGGCCATGGGTGGCTCCTATCAGCAGATGATGATCCTCGAGACCACACTCGATGCCGCTGCCGCGGCACTCGCTGGTCACAAGGGCTGGATCGCCGCGGAAGGTGATGTCGTCGTTCTATTCCTCGACGACGCAGGTGACCCGCTCAGGCATGATCTGCCCCGAGCGGTCTCAGAATCCGTGGATTCGCCGATCGTTCGGTGCAGCATCTTCGACGACGAGGTTCTGACTGTCGAGGTGTGGCGCCAGGGACGATTCCTCGCCGATGCCACGACACACGACACCGCCGAATACATGGGACTGAGCCCCGAGGAGCTTGAAGGCCTCGAGGACGTCGACTTCTCGGCGCTCGGGTTCGAAGCGGCGGAGGCATCTGGAGCCGAAGCGTTCGTCTCCACGATCGGTCGGGGCGACCAGGCGGCTGCCGTCGCTGCACTCTCGAACGCCCAGCACACCTACCACCCGGAGCCACAAGAACAGCTACTGCTGGCGCTCAACCTCCCAACCTTCGCCATCGGGTACGACTACGGATACCTACGGTATTGGGAAGGCCACGACGACCGCTACAACGGGCCAGAACTCCGGAAGATCCCCTGACGAACGGCTTCATCGCTACCTCTCATGGCAGTATGCGCTCCATGACCGCACGCGTGGGAGATGCGAAGACCGCGGTGTGGCTACCCGGTTGGTACAACCTCGACCAATCCATAGTCGTCGGGCAATCCAACGACTTCGTCGTCTACACCGAGCTGCCGGACCTTACTCATGTTGCCTGGCTGAGACAGACACCCGACATCGTGTTCTACAACTCGCTGCTACAGCCCGATAGCTGGACCCGGCTCGCGCTGAAGGTCCTATCGATCAACCACCCCGAGATCGGAGCGCTATCCGCGGTCCGAACCGAGCGATTCGGCGTCTACGAGTTCGAGGCGGCCAACCGGACGTACGAGGTGGAGGCCGAAGAGGGGCCGGGCGTCTGCTGGGATACTTCGGTGTCGGTTCCAAGCTGGGGCGTGCTGGTCGAGGTCGTTGAGGAGCCCGCACCAAGTCGGTGAGACCCGCTCAACGCGACACGAGCGATCCGCAGATCCCTGGACTCGTCGCCCCGTCGACACGAATGCCGGACGAGCGCGGTGCCGGTACTGTCGCCCCTGTGGCAGACGACTCGACGTACTGTCCCGTGCAGATCGCTGCCAAGGGGCTCAAAGGCGAGGCAGGTCCCCCGCGCCGGTCCTCCAAGTGGGTCAGGGCTCAAAGGGGCGCTCTGTGTGTCGACGACAAATGGATGACCCAGGGGAACTGGAGGATCAAGCATGACGACGTCAAGCGTGCAACGCTCTACTCGACTCGTCAGTTCTTCTTCGTGAGAGTCTTCGTGCTCGCTGTCGAAACCGCGTCGGACGCCTATCAGTTCGGGATTCGAAGCGACCCATTCGGCGGGCGTGAGCTGCCGTTCACGGTCGAACGTATCGAGACCAGACTGGGTCACACCGTGTACAGCGTCTGTGTTCGCCTTGCGGTGATCGCCCTCGTGACTGCGCTCGTGCTCATCGGCGTCACCTAGCCTGCCCGACAGGCAAGGGAGGATGCCGTGGTGGAAGCTCATTGGCGGCGGGCAGCGGCCTACGCAGTGTCGAGACCCCGCTCAGCGATTGTTGCTCACGAGGTTCGCGTCAGGAGGCACTCCTGATCACGGGAAGTGGACGATGCCCGTGGCGGATTGGAGTGGGGCGAGTCACCGGAGGACACCGTCAAGCGCGAGCTCCAGGAGGAAGCGGGTCTAGATGGTGAGGCGGACACCGTGCTCGGCGTCTTCTCTCGCTGGTTCGCTGCGGACAAATCGCCACGTGGCGACGCCGGTCACGTTCTCGACCTCGGCTACGAGATGGGACAACTACGCGCCGAACTCCGCACCGACTGGATCCACAGCACAACCGACGAGGCAGCGTGGTTCACGCTGGCTGAGATTCAAACGCTTCCTCGCGTACCTCTTGTCGATTTCGTCGTCAGCTTGCTCTAGGGCCCTACCCGGCTCCGAGAGCACGTCAGGTTCGCGACTCCTGACTGATTCCTATCAGGTTGAACTCTCGAGGTTGGGCTCCGGGATCCATCCACGAGATCTCGAGAAGAACGAGTACCCGTGAGCCTCGGCGGTCAACCATCCACCGTCGAAGCGATCCCAGCCCAGCAGGTAGCCGAGGGTGCCGAACATGACTGTTTCGTCCGGCCCCGAGGCCTCTACCTCGAACAACCAGTCGGCGCTCGCATCAAGCTCTACCTCGGGCAACTTGAACGAACGCGCAACTGCCGCCGGCGGTCCGACGTCCTCGGCAGAGAGCGACTGAACGGCGAGGTAGGTACGGCCCTCTTCGGTTTCCACCTCAAGGCTGAGGCGCGACCCCGACCCATCTGCGGCAGGGACCACCGCAAACGAGGCAACGCCTTGCATTCGGTAGAGCCCGGGTGAGGAACGGATCAGGTCGGCAATCTCATCAATCGTCGTCGGCTGGGCGAAGTGCAGAAACCAGAGCAGGTTCATCTCAGACCACGTCCCGTCCGAAGATCCGGTCCGCGACGAGGTCGGCGGCTTCTCGGCCGATTCCCGGTGTGACGTGGGAGTAGAGGTCGAGCGTGATCCCTGTCGTAGCGTGGCCGAGGCGATCGGAGACGACCTTGGGGTGGACGCCGGCCTTGAGCGCCAACGTGGCGTAGGTGTGTCTCAGGTCGTGAAGTCGGATCGATCGCAGGTCGGCTTCTCGCACGTGAGCGCGGAACGCCCTGGTCACCTTGTCGGGATGCAGCGGACGGCCGAGCTCGTCGGTGAACACGAGGTCGCCGTCGTTCATCCACGCCTCGCCGAGAGCCAAGCGCTCTTCCTTCTGGCGTAGGCGGTGTCGGCGAAGCTCGTCGACGGTGGTGTGGTCGAGGTAGATGCTGCGGCGACTGCGTTTGGTCTTGGGCGTGTCGAACTGTGGCGTGTAGCTGATGGTGACGATCGTCTGGGTGATCCGCAGATCGCCAGAGTCGAGATCGAGATCACGCCACCGCAACCCCAGGGCCTCGCCCCTGCGCATGCCGGTCGCGGCGAACAGGATCCACAGGGCGTGGAGCCGGTCGTCGGCGACGTGATCGAAGAACTCGCGCAGCTCGCCGCTCGACCAGGTGATCCGCTCGGTCTCGTCATCGGCGGGAGGTCGAGCGACCGCGGCAGGGTTGCGGGGCAGCAGTTCGAGCCGCTCGGCGTCGGACAGCGCCTTGCGCAGAACGGTGTGGGTGTTGCGGACGGTCTTGGGCGACAGCGGCCGGCCTCGATGGCCGCCCGCCTCACCGAGGTCGCGGTACAGGTCCTCGATGTGCTTGGACTTGAGGCCCTGGAGTGACAGAGAGCCGACCTTGGCGTCGATGCGCTCGACAAATGGGGCGATACGACTCCCAGTTGGTGGCCTTCAGCTGCTGACGCTGGCCGACCAGCCAATCGGCCAGGTACTCCCCCACCGTGACGGACAATCTCGACACCGCCGAACCCGCACGGACAGACGACAACACATCGCCCAGGACGCCCTCGGCCTCCTTCTTCGTGCGGAACCCCTGTTTGGATACCTGGCGCCGCCGCCGCTGTTGTTTCGCTTGATCACCGATCCTCGTGCCATGACACGGGGCCCTTCCCGGGCGATGCGCACAAGTCCGTGCGCGTTTTGTGCGCGTTTTGCCTCTTCAGTGATTCTGCGAGATCGACCGGAAGGGCAAAAGGCCTGATCAGCAGTGCCCGGAGCGGGGCTCGAACCCGCACGCCCCCTGAGGAGCCGGGGGGTTTAAGCCCCCTGCGTCTGCCAATTCCGCCATCCGGGCCGCGGCTGACCAAGCAGGACGGTACAAGGTCCACCGGTGCTCGGCAGCCGATGCGTCATGTTCGTCACCCACCGACCGATGGGAGACGTGTTCGTGGAGGTATGGACATGGTGCGGGTAGCGCTCATCGGTGCAAAGGGTCATGCGAGCGATGTTCTGTCGCTGATCGAGTCGTTCGGCGGCGTTCGTTACCGCTACGACGTAGTGGGGATGTTCCACTCCGATCCCGATGACATCGACAAATCCCGGTTCGCCGGACGTGGTGTTGATGTGCTCGGTTTTGATCGACTGGCCGAGATGGCGGCCAAGGAAAAGCTGCGCTACATAGCGGCGGTCGGATATCCGAGCGCACGAGCGGACGTGGTCGAGCAGATCGCTGAGCTCGACCTCGCAGCGCTGACGGTGGTTCATGAAACGGCAAGTGTGGGAACCGGAGTGTCGCTGGGCAACGGGGTCGTGGTCATGACCCAGACCGCGTTGGGGTCATTGGTGTCGATCGGCGATCACGCCTTTGTTTCGCACGGCGCTCTCGTCGGGCACGACACGATCATCGGTGCTTTCACCAGCCTGATGCCCGGAAGTGCTGTCTCGGGCGATTGTGTGATCGGTAGTGGCGCGATGATCGGCAGCAATGCCACCGTCCTCGAGGGGTTGAAGGTAGGCGACGGAGCGGTGGTAGCTGCCGGAGCCGTCGTCACCAGGAACATTGACCCCGGCGCGGTTGTTGTCGGGGCACCGGCACGACCCCTGGAACCCAGCGGTTAGGCGAGATCTGGGTGATCGACGAAAGCGTCGAGAACCTCTGGGTTCGCCAGCGCTTCGATGTTCTTGACCGGCCGGCCGTGGATGAGCTCTCTGACCGCCAACTCGGTCGATTTGCCACTGCGGGTACGCGGGATATCGGGGATCTGGGCTACGACTGCTGGAACGTGACGGGGGGTGGCACCCGCCCGAACCGCCGACTGAATCCGGTGGCGTAGATCGTCGTCGAGGACCAGATGGTCGCGCAGTTTGACGAAGAGCACCACGCGCACGTCGGCGCCAACCTGCTGACCGACCACGAGGCTCTCGAGCACCTCGGCGAAGCGGTCGACCAGGCGGTAGATCTCGGCTGTGCCGATACGGACCCCGCCAGGGTTCAGGGTCGCATCGCTTCGGCCGTGGATGATGAACCCACCCGACGGTGTTCGCTCGGCGAAATCGCCCTGGTGCCACATTCCGCCAAACCGCTCGAAGTAAGTGCCGTGGTAGCGCTGGTCGTTCGGATCGTTCCAGAACCCGAGTGGCATCGACGGGAACGCGTTGCGGCACACGAGCTCGCCGCGCTCGCCGGCCGAGGTCGGCTGTCCGTCGTCGTCGACCACCTGGGTGTCGAGCCCCAGAGTCGGAGCCTGGATCTCGCCAGCTACGACAGGAGCGGTGGGATTGCCGGCGACCAGGCACCCACACAGATCGGTGCCGCCGCTGATGGAGGCGAGGTGTACGTGTGGAGCGATCGACTCGTAGACGAAGCGGAAACCTTCCTCGACCAGCGGTGACCCGGTGGAAGCGATGGTACGAACGGTGTCGAGACCATGCGACTGGACCGGATGAAGGCCTGCCTTCTCGACCGACTCGATGAACTTGGCGGAGGTTCCGAACAGGGTGGCGCCCACCTCGTCGAGCAGATCGAACAGACGGTTCCCGTCGGGGTGGAACGGCGATCCGTCGTACAACACGACCGTGGCACCTGTCGCAAGGCCAGACGCCAGCCAGTTCCACATCATCCAACCGGCTGTCGTGAAGTAGAAGAGCCGATCGGTCGGCCTGACGTCGGTGTGCAGCAGATGTTCGGTGAGGTGTTTCAACAGCAGACCACCGGCGCGGTGAACGATGCACTTCGGCTTGCCTGTAGTGCCCGACGAATAGAGGACATACCACGGGTGATCGAACGGCAACCGCTCGAAGATCGGCTCGGTCTCGGTCCTGGCAAGGACGACCTCGTCCCAGGCCCGGACACCTGCCATGTCGACATCGAGATCGACGAACGGAACAACCCACGTCTCGACCAACGAGTCGATCGACTCGACCACCGAGGCCAGCTCCTGGCGCCGGTCGAATACACGGCCGCCGTATCGATAGCCGTTGACGCCGACCAGCAGCTTCGGTTCGACCTGCTGGAACCGATCGAGAACACCATCGACCCCGAAGTCGGGAGAGGTCGAGGTGAACACCGCACCGATCGACGCCGCGGCGAGCATGACCACATAGGTCTCTGGGAGGTTTGGAAGCCACGCAGCGACACGATCGCCGGGTCCGAGCCCGGCCTCGCGCATCGCGGCAGCAGCCTTGGCCACGAGCGAGCGGAGCTGGTCGCGCGACACTTCCCTGGCGTCGCCGGCGCTCTCGCCGCGGAAGATGAGGGCCAAATCGGAACCCGGACGTAACAGATTCTCGGCAACGTTGAGACGAGCCTCGGGAAAGAAGCGGGTATCCCAGAGATCGTCACCAGACTCGACCGCTACATCACCCCGATCGCCGATGACTTCGCCGAAGTCCCAGACCGCCGTCCAGAAGTCGCCGGTGTTCTCGATCGACCAAGCCTGGAGATCGTCGGGGGAGATACCGACCTGACGAGCGAACCGCGCCCAGTTGGTGGCATCGAGGTTGGGCGGATTCCAAAGCACGTCAGAGCTCATGGTTTGAATGTCACCTTCGGATCGCAGACGGCCAGAGCGAGCCTACGCGGCCATTGCGTCGGATCCGGCCAAGGCATCCCACATGAGTGACCTCACCCTCGATGCCTCGACCCCGGAGAACTCGTTTGCCACGACAACACCCTCGACCAGATCGGCCATGACGGCGGCAAACGGGCGTCCCTTCACCCTGACGGCCACGACAACATCGCGACCGGCACGACGTACTGTGCGATCGGCCTTGTCGACTCGAGGGGGGCTCTTGAACGCAGGCACGACGAGACCCATGCGGCGAGCCTCGTCGGCCACACAACGTGCGGCGACGGCAAACCGCATCGACGGTGCCTGCTGGATTGGTGCGACGTTCCTCACGTCTTCCATCTAACACAGGGGGTGGGACGGTCGACTGAATGACCTGACCTTCGATGGAGTTCGATCTACCGCGATGACGACCGACGCCTGGATCACGACCGCCGTGCTCGTGATCACCCTTGGAGCACTCTTCGGACGAAGGGTGGGACCCGCTTCGGCGATGCTCGCCGCCACCGCGAGCCTCTTTGTGCTCGGCGTCACCGATAGCGCTCAGGCCTTTGGCGGATTCTCTTCAGAAGCACCATGGGTCATCGCAGGCCTGTACGTCATCGCAGGTGTGGTGCAACAAACCGGTGCTCTGACCGGCCTCTTGTCCACCCTCATGGACAGTGGGCCCTCGCTGCGCAGAACCTTGACGCGACTGACGGTTCCGGCGGCATTGTCGTCGGCGATCGTCGCCAACACGCCCGTCGTCGCAACACTCGCGCCCGCCATCACACGCTGGACCGGGTCGAGGGGCAAGGGATCGGGAGCCCTGCTGATGCCACTGTCGTTCGCGACAATTCTCGGCGGAACGCTGACCGTCATCGGATCGTCGACCAACGTTGCGGCCTCTGGCCTTCTCGATAGCGCAGGCGAGGATTCGATCACGATGTTCGACCTCGTTCCCGTCTCAGCGCCGGTTGTGATCATCGGGCTCGTCTACCTGATCGTGTTCGCGCCCCTGCTGCTCGACTCCGACCGCGATGGAACCAACACCGAACCCGAGGCACGTTTTGTCGCGCGATTTGTCGCCCAGGCAGACCGAGCGCCAATCGGGTCGACCATCCAGAATTTGAGATCGTCGCTCGCTGGTATCGAGGCTGTGCGTCGTCACGACAAACTGCTGACCGACGAGGACATCCTGCAAGACGGCGATGTCATGGTTGTGATCGGCCCGAGCACCGCCGTCATCGAGGCGAGGGAAACCTTCGCATCGAGCCCGGCCGAAGAGATGGGCAGACGGTATTTTGAGGCGGTCGTGGCGCCAGGATCGCCGTGGACCGCTGCGGTGCTGGGCGATTCTGCCAGCCCACCGGGCGTGTTCGCCAGGCGACTCGAACGAGGGACGGTCCCCCTCGCTCCCTTGCGACGGGGTGACACCGTGCTGGTATGTGCCAACCCACAGCTGATGCGCTCCACATCGTCGAACGCCGAGTTCAGCCTCGCCGCACGCATCGACACTCCTCCATCGCGATCACACCTCGCGAGACGCGCCGTTCCAATCGCTCTGGCGACCGTCATCGCCGCATCGATCGGACAGATCGGAGTCCTGCGCGCCGTCGTCTGCGGTGTGGGCACCCTGGTGGTCGCAGGAACCGTGCGACCTCGCGAAGCACTCCGACTCGTCAACATCGAAGTGGTGGTGCTCATCGGTGCCGCGCTCGGCGTCGGTGCCGCCGTTGAACGATCGGGACTGGCTTCTGCGATCGTGGAACAGATCGAGTCGGTGGCAGCGTCAACACACCCGACCGCCGGTGTCGTGGTCCTGCTGGTCGCGACGGTCCTCATGACAGAACTCCTGACCAACGTCGCTGCCGTCGCAATCTTGCTGCCGGTGGCCATCGCACTCGGGCCCCATCTGGCCGTCGACGAAAGACAGCTCGCCCTCTCGGTCGTGGTGGCGGCGTCAGCCTCATTCCTGACCCCGTTCGGCTACCAGACCAACACGATGATCTGGCGCCCGGGTGGTTATGAGATCACCGACTTCACCAGGCTGGGCGCACCCCTGACCCTGTTGGTCGTAGCGACTCTGACCATCGGTGTCATCGTGTGACGGGTTCGGTCGATCGGGCTTGATACGTTGACCCGGTGGCCGAGCCAGAGGCGTTGAACCCGACACAGCAGGAGAACCTCGACCTGCTTCGCCCTCCCGCAGAGGAGAGGCCGTCGTATCGCTCGACGCTCAAGATCGAGCTGCGTCATCAACTCGAACGCGAGCTGGTGACGATCATGGATCGATATGTGGCCTCGACCTCCGGCAAGACCTTGTTCGTCGGCAAACGCCAGCTCGGCGCCGTTCACGGATGCCAGGGGCGCCACCTCGCCGAGTCGGCCGAGAGGTTCAAATGGACCGCCCCGATGGCACGCGGCTCGATCACCCACAAGGCGATCGAGCTCTCGCTTCACCTGAAAGGACACCGGGACCCCGCAGAACTGATCGACGAAGCCTTCGCTCGCATCATCGACCGTGAGACGACCCTCGGCGATTTCCTCGCGACGTGCACAGAGTCGACGATGGCCGAGCTCCGCAGCGAGACCTCTGCTTTGACCTCCGGGTTCCTCGACACGTTCCCGCCGATGAAGAGAGGCTGGCGACCCGCAACCGAGGTGCCCAAACGGGTCGAGTTGTGCAGTAACAACCTGACTCTGGCCGGCAGGTTCGATCTGACGCTGGGGGTGCCCTTCGACACCACAGCGGGACGGGTCATCATCGACATCAAGACCGGTGGAGCATCGGCCGATCACCGCCAAGACCTGCGGTTCTACGCTCTCATCGAGACCCTCGTGACCGGAGTTCCTCCGCTGGCGGTCGCCACCCACTACGTCGAGACCGGCCGACTCGATCGCGAGCAGGTGACAGAGGACATGCTCGCTGCAACGCTGCGTCGAACGGTCGACGGCGTGACGACCCTGGCCGAGTTGGCGATCGGCGAAGCCGAGCCGATACTGCGCGCAGGACCGCCGTGCCGCTGGTGCCCGGTGAGCGACTCCTGTTCCGAAGGTCGGCGATGGATCGAGGACGACGAGGCCTGGTAGCTCGACGAGGTCAGGTCAACCCTGAACCAGTCGCTGCAACTCGTCGCTACGTTCAAGCCACTCTTGTGAGGTCATCGCGTAGCGGGAGTGATCCTCCCAGACGCCGTTGATCTCGAGAAACTCCCGGGCGACGCCCTCCTCGCGAATTCCGAGCTTCTCAACCACCCGGCGGCTGCGCGAGTTTCTGGGGATGATCGAGATCTCGACCCGATGCAGATCGACCTGCTCGAAGGCGAGGCCAAGTGCGGCCAACAAAGCCTCGGGCGCGATGCCGTTTCCTGTACATCTCTGATCGACCCAATAGCCGATATCGCCGGACTGAAACGGGCCACGGCGCACGTTCGAGAGGTTCATCTCCCCGACGAGATTCCGGCCGCGAAAGATGCCGTGAGCGTACGCGACACCAAGTTGGCGCTCACGGTCTCGAGAAGCACATCTGGTCGCAAAGGCCACGGGATCGGTGGAGGGGTCGGGTGCGTCAGGTGGCCTAGCCGGCTCCCAGACACGCAGGTAGTCCGCGCACCGGATCCTGACCTCGCTCCAGGCCGGGAAGTCTGCCGCGCGAAGCGGACGCAACATCAGCCTGGAGGTGTACAGCTCACCCGCCAAGGCCGACACCCCCTGGGGAGGGGTCGATCGACTCGACCAGGCCGTCGAGAATGTCGTGTTCTCGAATGACCACCTCGTCGAGATCGAAGAACCGCATCACCCCGACAAGAATGGCGCATCCGGCGACAATCAAGTCGGCCCGACCGCGGGGGAGGCCAGGATTGTGGATCCGGTCCGCGAGCGGTTCGGTGGCGAGAGTCCGGAAGACGTCTTCGGCTGCGGAGCGCGAGAGGATGAACCCCTCGATTGCCTCCGAGTCGTACTCGAGCAGGCCGATCTCGACAGCCGCGACCGTTGTTGCCGTACCTGCCACCGCCACGACCGTGCTGACCGAACCCGCCCCCGGAACCGTCCGGATCACGTCGTCGAGGTGGGCCTCGACCATGCTGAGCAGGGAGGTCAGCTCTTCTGGTTGAGGAGGGTCGTGCTGCAGGTATGTGTCGGTGAATCGAACCGATCCCATGTTGATGGAGATCGCATCCGACAAGGTGCCGGCTCCATCGACGACATTTCCGACCGAGAACTCGGTCGAACCTCCACCTATGTCGACGACCATGACCGAACCCGTGCTCGACAAGCCACCTGTGGCTCCGGCAAACCCCAGTGCAGCCTCGTTGGAACCGCTTATCACTTCTGGCCTGATGCCGAGAGCGAACTCGGCGGCATCGAAGAACTCGACAGCATTGTCTGCATCTCGCGACGCCGACGTTGCGATGGCTCTGATCGCCGTCACCTCGTGGAGGTCGATCCGGTCGCGGTACTGGCCCAGAACAGCGACACACCTGTCGATGGCCTCCTGTGACATTCGACCGGTTGTGGCCAGCCCCTTGCCAAGGCCCGTGATATGCGACTCTCGAACCAGATCACGTCCCGCTTCGGTGATCAACAGCCGGGTGGTGTTCGAGCCGCAATCGATGGCGGCGCGCCGTTCAGAGGACATCATGCAACCTCCTCGAGATGGGCGGCGACCCAGCGCCCGACAGGATCGTCGCCGCCGGCAAGGTGATAGGCGAAGTGGGCGTGAAGACACTTGACGCCACGCCGCGTACCTCCGACTCCCCCGTATGGCCTCGGGCCGTCGTGGTCTTCGGGAATGGCCGCATCGCGCTCGAAACGATACCTCGCGTGGGCTGCTTCGATCTCGTCTGGCACGATCTCCCTCTCGGCTCGTTTCACCCCGAATGCGGCCTCCAGACGCCCGACGACGACGCGCTCGTTGCGCCCGACGAGCCAGTACAAGGTAGGCATCGGTGTACCGTCGTCGAGCAGCGGCGCGTTCCTCAGAACCACAGGCAAACCATCACAATCGCGCACCACGACCTCGAAATGTCCCTGGGGCCGTCTGCCGAGCAATTCGGTCACTTTCGCGAGTTCGTCGGGGCAGGGCACAACGGCATCGTATTCGGCCGATGAAGCCTTGAAAGGACGAGGTCCAGAGCCGATGGACAACCGTGAGCGACAGTGCGACGCGGACCAGGCGCCAACTTGGTGACATTCTCATTGCCAACGGCGTCGTCTCCGTCGAGCAGCTCCAAATCGCCCTCGAGGAACAGGCGCGAACGAAAAGGCGCCTCGGAGACATCCTCGTCGAGTCGGGCACACTGTTTCCGGGCGACCTCTACAAGGCTCTGGCCGATCAGCAAGATATCGAGGTAGTCGATCTCGACAACCAGCGCCCTGACCCGATCTTCGCGCGCAAGGTTCCTGAGCCACTCGCCCGCAGGATCAAGGCCGTAGCCCTCTCCGAAACCACCGATGGCAAGCTGCGCGTCGCCATGGCCGAACCCTTCGACGTGTTCGCCATCGACGATCTGAGGGCGGCGACCGGCTCGCGTATCTTGCCGGTACTCGGCTCACAAGAGCAGCTTGAACGAGTCATCAACTCGATATACGAGGACGGCAAGGCCGAGGAAGCGGTCCGCAACGCAGCGGATGCGATGGGCCCAGGGGACAACAACGGTCTCTCGGAAATGGGCGAGTTGACCGACGACGGTCCGATCGTCCGCTTCATCGACCTGCTCTTGAAGCGCGCCATTCAGGAACGGGCATCAGATATCCACGTCGAGGCGGCCGAGGACGGACTGCGAATCAGGTTCCGGGTCGACGGTGTCCTCAAGGACGTGATGCGCTCGCCCAAGTCGGTCCAGAGCGGAGTGCTGTCCAGGTTCAAGATCATCGCCGAACTCGACATCGCCGAGAAACGAGTACCCCAAGACGGCCGTACATCGGTGAAGATCGGCGACCGCGTCGTCGATCTCCGTGTCGTCACCGTGCCCACCGTGTACGGCGAGTGTGTTGTTCTTCGTATCCTCGACCAGGGAACGAACAGCCTCGACATCGATGACCTCGGAATGCATCCCAGGGCTCGTAAGCGCTTCGAGTGGGCCTACAACAAGCCTGCCGGCGGTGTGCTCGTCACAGGACCGACCGGTTCTGGAAAGACGACAACCCTCTATTCGACCCTCAACGCCCTCAACGACCCGACCACGGCGATCGTCACCGTCGAAGACCCGGTCGAGTACCGGATCGACGGCATCAAACAGATGCAGATGAACGTCAAGGCCGGCCTCACATTTGCATCGTCTCTTCGAGCGATTCTACGTGCCGACCCAGATGTCGTGCTCGTCGGTGAGATCCGAGACATCGAGACCGCTCAGATAGCCGCAGAGGCCGCCCTGACGGGTCACCTCGTGTTGTCCACATTGCACACCAACGACTCGGCCTCGACCCCTCTGCGTCTCATCGAGATGGGCCTCGAGCCGTTCATGGTGACGGCATCGATCACCTGCATCGTCGCCCAGAGACTCGCACGAAGATTGTGCGCCCACTGTGCCGAACCCGATGAACCAGATCCCGCCGACCTGAAGGCTGCCGGCTGGCAGGAAGGCCTCATCCGTACTTCGGACCTGACCGAGGTCAACTGGCGGCGCCCAGTGGGGTGTTCCAAGTGTGGAAACTCGGGCTTCAAGGGCCGGTTCGGAGTGCACGAGGTGCTCCTGGTATCACCCGAGATCCAGCACATGATCCTCAGCCACACTTCGGCGGTCGACATCAAGCGCCAAGCCCAGAAAGAAGGCATGCTGACGATGCGTCAGGACGGCCTCATCAAGGCCGCCGCGGGGATGACCACCATCAAGGAACTCGCCCGCTCGGTGGCGTGATCGGACGCAGTCCGGTCAACGAGCCTTGAATACATGGATCACGCCACCATCGGTGGAGACCCAGACAAACTCGCCAACAACAGCGGGCTTCTTCGGGCCCACGATGTCGAGTTCGGCAACCACCTCGAACGTGACCGGATCGAACACCGCCAGCTTGTCACTGAGATTGTTCGCAACCCAGATGACGTCCTGGCCAGGGGTGGGCATGAGGGCTCCATCGGCCAATGGCTGGAACCGCGTCGAATTGTCGGTCGGATCGATGATGACCAGATCGTTCGAGTCGGACCCGGCGACAAATAGCAGGTCGTAGGCCACGAGGGGGCGGAAGGGCTTCGAACCGACGGTAATCGTGTCGACCACCTCGAACGTCGCCGGATCGATGACCGACACCGTGTTCTCACCGTGGTTGGGCACCCAGAGCCGATCGAAGCCAGCCGACGGCGTGTATGGCTTGTCCCCAACGGGAATGGTGGCGACCTGATCGAACGTCATGGCATCGAACACGACGACCTGGTCCTCGTCGACATCGGCCATCCAAAGCAGATCGTCGCTGATGATCGGCGACTGCCCACCGCCCCCGACGGGGAACGTCGAGAGCACCTGCAGTGTGTTGTGGTCGATGACCGTGATCGTGCCGTCGCCGCGGTTCGAAACATACGCCTTGTCGTCGTAGTGCGGGGGTGTTCGCGGCTGTGATCCAGTGGCAATCGTTGCGAGCACCTCGCGCGTCACCGCATCGATGACCGTCATCGTTCCATCACCATTGTTCGGTACCCAGATCTTGTCACCACCGATCGAGACAGGGTACGGCTGCTGGCCCACCGGGATCGTCTCGACGACCTCGAGGGTCGTGGTGTCGACAACGGTGACCGTGTTCTCGGTCTTGTTGGGGATCCACATCGCACCGAAGCCAGCTCTCCCCTGCCAGGATCCGTCACCCGCCATGACGTTGCCGACGTACGTGATGGTCTCGGGGCCGACGGGCGGAGCCGGGTACGAGGCTGCGATCGACACGACCGGTGCGGGCAGTTCGACACCTCCGAGGCTGCCGAGGAATGAGAGCTCGGAGAACACAAAGGCGCCCCCGTCGGAAGCGATCATTGTGTAGCCACTGCCGTAGGACATACCTCCGACCACCGGCTGGACCAGGTCGATGCCGCCCATCGAACCCTTGAACGGTGCCAGGAATGCGAAGATGCCGCCATCTTCGGCCGTCAGCCAGTAGCCGACACCGTCAGGGTCAGGGATGAGTGCATTCACCGGCCGATCGAGCGGTATGCCGCCCATCGAGCCGTAGAAATCTGCAGAACCGAACGCGAACACACCACCATCGGACGCGACCATGTAGTAGCCGGTTCCGTCGGGCATGGCTACGGCATCGATGACCGGTCCGTCGAGGACGAGATGTTCGACACCCCCGTAGTACGCGGCATCTCCGAATGCCTGAGCCCTGCCTCGCGATGTGAAGACCCAGTAGCCCTCGCCGCTCGGGGTCACCGAGATGGCGCTGGGTACCTCGTCATCGTCGAGGGTGTCGAGGTCGACGTTGCCATAACTCTGGGCCGACCCGCGGGTGTGGACAACACCGTCGGTGGTGAGGATCCACAGAGACTCCTTCGGTCCCGACGCCATGTCGACAGCTGTGCCGAACACCGGAACGAACTCGTCGGCACCACCGAAGGAATAGAGGTTGCCCGCCTGGTCGAGAATCCAGTAGCCGTCGCTCTCCTCGGCTGCATGGGCCGAGGTAGCTGCACCAAACCCCACCGCCGTCACGACAAGGGCAACAACCGCAAGAGTCTTCATTCGAGCTCTGAGGATCATGGCATTCGCTCCGTTCATCCGAAGATGAGGGTAATAGTCGTCCCGGGTTCGAGTTCGGTCACAGCACCCGGGCTGGTGCCTGCAACGATGTCGGCGCACCGATCTCCGCACGACGCGTTCAGGCCCTGATTGCGGATGCTCGTCACCGCGGCGGCACCGGTGAGCCCGCTGACACTGGGCACGAAGGTCGTCCGTGGAGTCGTCGTGGCCGTCGTGGTGGTGGTCGTCGTTGTCGAGGTGGTGGTCGTGGACGTGGTCGTCGTGGGTTCGGGAGTTGTGGTGGGCGTGCTCGTCGTGGTGGTCGCCGAGGCCGTGGTCGTGGGCCGTGCCGTCGTTGTTGAGACCGCTGTCATCACCGCAGCGGTCGTCGGGGCAGCGGTCGTCGTGTTGTCCGCCAGCGTGTCGTTGGTCGTCGAAGTAGCCGGGGTTTCGGGAACCTCCGCCTGGTCGTCCTCAGTGGTTGAGACCGCCATCTCTGGCTCCACCGAACCCTCGGTCGCGTCCGGCTGAAGTGGGGTGTCGCTCGAGTCGTCGGTGCCGTCGGCGCCGGCAACGGTCGAGGGGGCACTGAGGGCAGCCTCGGCACTGTCGCCGTCGTCGGGTCGAAGGAAAAGGGCGCCGAGGGCCACGACCAGGGCGAGAGCAACCGCGCCGGCGATGAGAAGACCACGCTTCGGCCGGTCCTCTTCGGTGGTGTCGACGACCGATTTGGGCCGAGGCTCGACGACCGGCTCGACCCGGACGGGGGGCACCGGCTGCGTCATCGTCGGCGGCGCAGCCACAACAACCTCGACAGCGGGCGGGTCAGGGGTTGAAGCCGCGAGCGCTGCGCCGAGGGCGACCAGGTGTTTCGGGTGGGCGTCGATTGCCACAGGACGTCCGAGGCCACCGGCGACCATCTGTCCGATGAGCGGGATACGACTGCTACCACCGACGAGCAAGACGAGGTCGACATCGCTCAACTCGATGCCGGCTCCCTTGACGACACGACGCATTGTTTCGATGGCATTGTCGAGGCTCGGACGGATCAGGTTCTCGAACTCCGACCGCGTGAGGGTTACTTCGGTGTGAACGTTCGGAAGCACGACGGGAATCGTGACCTTGGTGTCGAAGGAGAGGGCTTCTTTGGCTTCGACACACTCGGAGCGCAAACGCGCTACGGCCGCAAGCGCTGTCGAGTCGTTGGGGTCGAGCGCCTGGATTGCGTCGCCGGCCCAACGTGAAACAAATCCGAACACCGCTTCGTCGAAGTCGGCGCCGCCCAATCTTTCGATGCCCTCCGGACGTCCGAGAAACTGGAATCCCTGCTCGTCGTCCTTGCGCAGAACCGCAGCATCGAAGGTGCCGCCGCCGAGGTCGAACACGGCGATCACGGATCCTGGCTCCACCCGTTCGAGTGAGGCGTACTGAATGGCAGCCGCCTCGGGTTCGGTCAAGAGCTCGACATCGCCGATCTCGGCGACACGGAGCGCCTGAGCCAACAGATCGAGCTTGTAGGGGCCCCAGTTCGCCGGGTGAGTGAGAACGACCCCTTCGGGAGCCGAGCCCTGTCGCGTCGTGATCGCGTCGATGACGGATCGGAGAAGTTTGGCGGACAGGGCCTCGGCGGGGTAGGGGCTGCCCGCGAGCAAGATCGGTGTCGGATCGCCCACCCGGCGCTTGAACTCCCGGGCCACGCGGCTTGGGTCCTGGAGGGCTCGCCGACTGGCAGCGGCACCTGTGAGAAAGGTCCCGTCGTCTCGCACGTAGACAACCGACGGAATGGTGGACGTGCGCGTTCCCAGGTCGAAGATCTCGCTCCGATCCGATGAGTGTGTGGCCGCAGCCGTATAGGTGGTGCCCAGATCAACACCGATCCAGTACGTCACGCGGTACCCCATCCCATGCGTCGCGTTCGAAATCCTAGTGCGACATCCGATATCTGGCCACTACGGGTGACCGGACCGGCAGCTAGTGTCGACGGCGACGCAACAAGAACAACAGGATCAAGACGGCGAGAACCGGCGCGATCCGCTTCAGAAGCGGTGCACCGGCGGTATCGAGCAGGTCGACCGGCTGAGCCTCTGGCATGTCGATCTTGCGCGGGCTCGAAGGAGCGGTGGGTTCGGTCACCTCATCCTGGGGAGATGCCCCGGCGGGGTCGGCCTCTGCGGTGGGGGCGTCGCCCGACACTTCCGAAGCCTCGTGTGTCGGTGCATCTGCAAGTTTTGCCTCGAGGCATTCGACGAACTGTCCGAGCAACTTCTGGGACACATCGGCCATGACCCCGCGACCGAACTGAGCGACCTTTCCGGTGATCTTCAACTCGGTGGAGATCTGAGCGTGGGTGCCCTCGCCGTCCGCTGTGAGCTGCAGCGTTACCAGAGCGCTGGCATTTCCCTGGCCGCGGGTGTCGCGACCCGAGCCATCGATGACAGCCTTGTGGTTGGCGTCGTCCTTCTCGGCGAATCTTGCGACTCCCTGGTACTGGGCCGTGATGGGGCCAACCTTGACCTTGACCGAACCCTTGAACTCGTCACCGTCGATCTCGGTCAACTGAGCTCCGGGCATACACGGAGCGATGCCCTCGACATCGGTCAAGATCGCCCAGGCGACGTCGATAGGGGCGTCGACTCGAAACTCGTTGCTCAACTCCATGACCGCAGGTCCTCCAGGGTGTCGATGTCGTCGCTATTTCCCGAACACGTTATCCGCTCTACCTCGGCCGACCTCGCCCGCAGGATCTGGCGTGCACCGATGTCGCCCTCGCGAGGGAGCTCGGGCCACACCGACCGTGCAAGGCGGACCGGATTGCGCTGGCGCCCTTCGTAGGAAGCAGCAGCGAGATCGGCGTTCGACTCCCGAAGCGATCGCCAGCAGTCGGTGGTGACCCCCGGCTGATCGGCGAGGCCGATGACGGCTGCATCGTGCAGACCGGCCTGGAGGTAGTCGACCGCGGCCGCAAGCGATGTCGCCTGACCTTCGTCCCAGATCGGGTTGTCGATGATCGTTACGCCGTCGGGGATGAACCGACCGAGTTCACACGCGCCCGTCACGACGATCACCTCATCGAACCCGGCTGCGAGGACAGGTATGAGCGATCGCTCGAACACCACCGAACCGTCGATTGGAGCGAGCAGCTTGTGGGTAGGCCCGTCGTACCGCGAGCCCTCGCCGGCCGCCAGGAGCACCGCTGCCGTTGTCAATGAATTGCACCGTGGCGGTCGCGGAGGTTTGGGGCTTGACGTCCGGTGCGACTCGAGATGATCTCGGCGACGATCGACACGGCCGTCTCCTCCGGGGATCGAGCACCGATGTCGAGTCCGATCGGGGCCATGATGTGGTCGATCTGCTCGTCGGTGACACCGACCTCGCGCAGACGTTTGTTGCGCGTGTC
The DNA here is from genome assembly GCA_024228575.1 of Actinomycetes bacterium. Taxonomy (GTDB): domain Bacteria; phylum Actinomycetota; class Acidimicrobiia; order Acidimicrobiales; family Poriferisodalaceae; genus JAAETH01. The sequence goes on along the minus strand of JAAETH010000509.1, from coordinate 31,668 downwards.
GGTAGTGCGGCGACTGCCCATCGCCCCGATGTACCCGACCCTGGTCTTCAGCGCTGACACGATGGCGGGCACGTCGAACTTGTTGTCGTGTGTGAGGACACAGATGGCATCGCGCGGCCCAAGCGATTCGCCGACTCGATCGAGCAGGCGATTGGGCCAGTCGACGACAACCTCGTCTGCCATGGGAAATCGGCGCCTGGTCGCGAACACCTCACGCGCGTCGCAGACGGTGACCCGGTAGCCGAGGAGTTTGCCCTGAGCCGCGAGAGCTCTCGTGAAATCGACTGCGCCGAAGATCAACAGCTGATGGCGGGCAGCATGAGATTCGATGAACACGCTGACGTCGGTCTGGCGGGCTTCACCTTCGGGGCCATAGTGGCGCACTCCACTCGTGCCGGCGTCGAGTTCCGCCAACACATCGCGTACGACCACCCGGTCGAGATCGCTGTTGCCGAGGGTGCCGACCGGGTCGGTGTCGAGACGAACCAACATCTTGGCTCCGACGCCGGCGCCCTCGATGATGGTCGCCAGGGCAGCCGGAGTCTCGCTGCGCAGCGCGTCTCGGTAGAGATCGTAGATATCGCCCACTACCAGTCCAGTTCCTCGAGGAATAGGTGGATTGTGCCCCCGCATGTGAGACCGACAGCAAAGGCCTCGTCGTCGGAGTAGCCAAACGTGACCACACCAGCGCCGCGAACACCTTCGAGGAGCTGGAGGGCTTCGCCGACGACGGCTCCCTCGACACATCCTCCCGAGACCGAACCCGCCACCTCACCGTCCTCGTTCACGGCCATGGCCGCACCCGGGTCGCGGGGACCCGAACCTTCGATGTCGACAACACGGGCAACGGCGATTCGTTTGCCACCGTGCTGCCAGCGTTCGATGTCGTCGAGGATCTCGATCATGTCGCACCTCCCTGCTGTGCCGAGACTACCGGGGTTACGAATTCTCTCCTATGAGGCCGGCGAGCATCTCGAGCGAAACAAAGGCGTGTCCCTCGACGAACTGATCGACGTGAGGCAACGCTGCGGCCATGCCCTGTGCGAGGGGCGCATACCCAGGGGTGTACTTGAGAGGGTTGACCCAGATGAGATCAAAGGTCACCCGGTGGAGACGCTCCATCTGAGCCTCGAGTTCGGCGGGTTCACCCCTGTCCCAGCCATCGCTCAAGACGACCACCACGGCACCGCGCGCAAGGCCGCGCACACCCCACTGGTCGTTGAACTCGCGAAGTGTCTCTCCAAGCCGGGTGCCACCCGACCAGTCCTTCACCGACTCCGACGCAGCGTGAATGGCCGCGTCCGGGTCGCGGCTCTGAAGCTCGCGCGTGACCCTGGTGAGCCTCGTGCCGATCGTGAAGGCCTCGACCCGCGTCCTGCCGACGACAGCGGCATGGGCAAAACGCAGCAGTGCCCTTGCATAGGCTTCCATCGAACCCGAGACGTCGACCAGCAGAACCAGACGCCTGGGCCTTCTGTCCGGCGCCCTGAATTCTCTGCGGATGGGTTCTCCTCCGGTAGCGAGGGCCCGCCGGACGGTTCGACCCAGGTCGGGCCTCCGAGTCTGGCGTTTTGTCCGGACGAGACGGCGACTCGGTCGGGTGGTGACGTTCCAACGCAGCGAGCGCATCAACTTCTGAAGCTGGTCGAGTTCGTCGGCCGAGCAGTCGGCGAAGTCCTTGTTGGAGAGGATTTCGCGATCGCTCCAGCGCACCTCGATGATCGGCCCGTCGTGAATGTCGGGTTCACCGTCGTCGTCTGGGGACTCGGGTCCGGCGTCGGTAGCGAGGAGAATCTCGGTCGTCTGCTCTTCGAGCTCGAAGCCACCCGGCGCTGGATCCGATCCTTCCCAGAAGACTGCGAACGCAGCGTCGTAAACGTCACGATCGCGGGGATCGGAGGTCAATGTCGCCAGACCCGACCAGTAGACCTGGTCACGATTCGCGACGTCGATGCACGAGAGCGCCTCGACGAAGGTCATGGTGCGTGAGGTGACAACCTCGAGACCGGCCCCACGAAGGATGCGGGTGAACGCGACAGCCAACCGATCGCCCGACACCTCGATCGTGTCAGTCACGTTTCAGGGAAGCGACCAGTTGATCGATGCCATGGCTGGCCACCCTGGCCTGGTCCTCCCGATACTTCAGGACGGTTCCGATCGTCGCCGTCACGATCTGCTCGTCGATCTCGACGGCGCCGAGCGTGGCCAGCGCGGTCGCCCAGTCGATCGTCTCGGCAACACCGGGAGGTTTGTACAGGCCGAGCTCGCGCATCGACGTCGCTGCGGCGGCGACCTGTCGCGCCAACTCTGCGGACGCGCCGGTGGACTTCAGTTCGATGATGCGGGTCTCGCGTTCGAAATCCGGATGTTCAACCCAGTGATACAGACACCGGCGCTTGAGAGCGTCGTGAACGTCGCGCGTCCGGTTCGAGGTGATGATGACGATGGGGGGTTTCGAAGCGGTGTAGGTGCCCAGTTCGGGGATCGTGACCGAGTAGTCGCTGAGCACCTCGAGTAGGAAGGCCTCGAATTCGTCGTCGGCACGGTCGACCTCGTCGATGAGCAGGACCGGAGGAACACCGGCAACGGGATCGAGTGCCCGCAGCAGAGGCCTCTTGACCAGGAACCGCTCGGAATATAGTTCGTGCTCCAGCTCATCGGCCCGTCCCGCCGCGTCACCCGACGCCTCGGCGGTGCGCAGATGCAGCAGCTGACGGGTGTAGTCCCACTCGTACAACGCCTGCGATGCATCGATGCCCTCGTAGCACTGAAGCCGTATCAGTTCACCTCCGCCGGCGGCAGAAAGGACCTTGGCGACCTCGGTCTTGCCAACTCCGGCCTCACCTTCGAGCAGCAATGGCCGCCCGAGTGCGATGGCGAGATGGATGATGGTCGCGAGACCATCGTCGGCCAGATATCCGTTTGCCTCGAGAACCGCCGCAACTTCGGCAGGTGATCCACCGAGTGCCGGCTGCGAAGCGGACGCGTCAGTCAACGCCGGCAGCCTCGAGAGCGCGACGTGTGAGAACGCGGGCCAGGTGTTCGCGGTATTCGGGGGTTGCGTTCAGGTCGGTCGGCGCATCGGTGCCATCGACGGCTGAGGCCGCGGCGTCGGCAGCGTTTGCACCTCCTGCAAGGGCAGCCTCGACGCCCGAGGCACGAATCGGAACCGATCCCATGTTGACAAGACTGACACCTGTCAGCCCTTCGCCCACGATCGCTGCAACACCAACGATCGCCCAGTCCTGGGCCCGTCGATTGAACTTCTGATAGTTCCAACCAGCGTTCGGGCACTTGGGCACCCGGATCTCGGTAAGCATCTCGTCCTCGGCGAGGGCGGATTCGAAGTAGCCGGTGAAGAAGTCGCCGGCTGCGATCTCGCGAGTGCCATCGGGACCTTGGGCGACGAGGGTGCCGCCCAGAGCCAGAATCGCAGCGGGGAGATCGGAAGCCGGATCGCTGTGAGCCAACGTTCCTCCGAGAGTGCCGCGATGCCGAACCTGCGGATCACCGACGACGTGGGCGACAGCGGGAAGAATCGGACACTGCTGTGACAACAGGTCGTCGGTTTCGAGCATGCGGTGAGTTGTGAGCGCCCCGATGGCGAGGTGATCGCCGGCATCTTGTACGTACCGAAGACCGTTCAGCCTGCCGACGTCGACGATGACGGTCGGAACTGCCAGACGCAATTTCATCATCGGCACGAGTGAATGCCCACCGGCCATGATCTTGGCCTCATCGCCATGTTCGACGAGTAGCGACACGGCCTCTTCGGCCGAGCCTGCACGGAAGTAGTCGAATGCTGCAGGAATCATGTCGGCCTCCTCAGCTCTCGACCGGCTGCCCGCTGGCGGCGAGGACGGCCTTGACGATGTTGTGGTATCCGGTGCAGCGGCACAGGTTGCCCTCGAGGCCCTCGCGGACTTCGCGTTCGGTGGGCTTGGGGTTCTCGTCCAGCAGGCTGACCGCCGCCATGACCATGCCCGGAGTGCAATAGCCGCATTGCAGCCCATGGTTCTGCCGGAAGGCCTCCTGCATCGGATGGAGATCGGTTTCGTTCGGGGCCAGGCCCTCGATGGTGACAACACCGGAGCCATCGGCCTGAACGGCCAGAACAGTGCATGACTTCACCGATTCGCCGTCGAGGTGAACGGTGCAGGCGCCACACGACGAGGTGTCGCATCCGATGTTGGTTCCTGTCAGACCCACGTCCTCACGCAGGTAGTGAACCAGTAGGCGCCGCGGCTCGACATCGGCCGATGTCGCCTCGCCGTTGACGTTGACGTTGATCTCCACGCGTTCCCCCTGAAGGACAGCTCTGCAGCCGTGCCATCATGCCTCATGTCAAACCCACGCGCTGAACCGGCACTCGAATTGGTGTCTCACTATTGGGATTGGTCCGAGCCATGACTACCCCTCCTCGATTCGGCGTGCGGTCGGGTCGTTGTCGAAACGCAGCCGCAGTGCTCGACAACATCGACTCGCTCGACCGGGGTTCACGGCGAAGCCGGGGCCGAGCAGCACCCGCGAGGTCTCACGGAACAAATCGGCGGAGCCCCTGCCACGCAAAGGCCGCCAACAGACCACCGGAAAGACCGATGGCGACCAGTCCCGGCCACGTGTCGCCCCAGGTGACGCCCTGATCGATGAAACCGGTGCGGGCCAGCTCGAGAATTTGTGTCATCGGGTTGTATTTGGCGGCGGTCGTGAGCCAGCCGGTGGTGAGATCGAGAGGGACCTGTGCTGTCGACACGAACAAGACCACAAAGATGCCGATCGAGAACAGCGGTGCGACCCTCTGGTCCTTCACCCTGTAGATGAGACCGAGGGCGAAGCAGCTACCCATGATCGACACCGAAACGACAGCCATCAGGGTGAGGAGCACGCCGACGAAGTCGGTTGGCCGAGCTCCGGCGATCAGCCCGAGAACGAACACCCCAGAAGCGACGGCAAGGGCACGTGTCAATGCCATCGCCACCGTGCCCAGTGTGATGGCGTGGCGGTTGCCTGGCATCAACAGGAGCCGATCGAAGAAGCCGTTCTCGATATCGACAGCGGTCGTGAAACCGGCACCGACGCCACTGAACGAAGCACCCTGGATCATCATGAAGGGCAGGTACCAGTTGGCCACATTGTCCGTCGGGAAGCCGGGCAGCTGGGTGACGGCCTTGTAGAGACCCACATAGACAACGAGGAAGAAGCCGGGGAAAAAGAACGACTGGACGATGATCGCCGGTATACGCAGCGTGCGGATCAGCCCGCGCCTCCACACGGCCATCGACGAGGCGACGAGGCTCGGTCTGAACGATGCCGCTGTCATCTTGCAGTTCCTCTGAGGGCCCCAACCGCACCGGCGGTCATCATCGCCATGAAACCGAAGCTGACGGCTGTCGCCTGGATCAGATCGGACATCGAGAACTCGGTGATGACAAGGCGACGCGACGGATTGATCATCCACGTCACCGGGTTCACCTCGGCCACCGCCTCAAACCAGCCGCCGGCGAGGTTGGGCGGGAAGAAGGCCGACGAAAGGAACAGGGCCGCGAACAGGATCGGGAAGAAGCCGTTCACCGCCTCGACCGAGCCGGTGCGCAGGGCCACGATGAGAGCGAACGACCCGATGGCGCCGGCAAGCAAACACGAGACCAGGACGAGACCGAAGACCGACGCCAGCCCGCCTGCGATCGAAGCACCGGCGACCACGAACACCGTGCTGAATACGACGGTCTGGACGATCGCCAGCACCATGACACCGGCGAGACGCCCGAGCATGAGCCCAATGCGGCCAACCGGTGCCACACGAAGACGATCGGCAAACCCGTTCTCCATATCGATGGCCATATCGGTTCCGACCGCCGTGGCTCCGAACACCACCCCCTGGATGATTGTTGCCGGCAGGATGAACGTCAGGAACGAGTCGACCTCTGGGAATCCGGGCAGAGACCTCGTGCGGTCGAACGCTGCCGAACTGACGGCAGAAAAGAACATCGGGAAGACGATCGCCGGAACCCAGACCTGGGGTTGCCGCACAATCGACCGGATCGACCGACGAGCCATCGCCGCCACCGGGCCGACCCGAAAGACGGCGCGTGTGGCGGCATCACCAGTGGCCTCGACTGTCGCCGTGGTGCTCAACCCTCGACGGCTCCTTCGAGGCGCCGCCCCGTCGCTTCGGCAAAAACGTCGTCGAGGCTCGGCGCGTCGAGCTCCATGTGGACGATGTTGATCCCGGCATCGTCGAGCGACCTGACGACCTCGGCCATACGAGAAGCACCGCCGCGCAATCCGACCGCCACCCTGCCCTCGCGGGCAGGACGTTCGTCACCGAAAACCGAAACGATCTCGGAAGTTCTCGCCAGGTCCTCGCGCTTCACATCGATGCGAAGGGTCGGGTCGCCCACGGCGTTCTTGAGTTCGGCAGGTTCGCCCTCGCGAACGATCTTGGCGTCGTCGATGATGGCTATGCGATGTGCAAGCTGGTCGGCCTCTTCGAGGTACTGGGTTGTGAGCAGAACGGTCGTGCCAAATTCGGTGTTCAACCGCCTGACCTCTTCCCACAGGGCCGATCGGCTGGTCGGATCGAGCCCCGTTGTGGGTTCGTCGAGAAACAGGACGGTTGGTTCGTGGACCAGCGACAACGCAAGGTCGAGACGGCGCCGCATGCCACCCGAGTAGGTGCCAACCCGGCGGTCTGCGGCGGCGGTGAGGCCAACTCGCTCCAGAAGTTCGGCGCCGCGGGCAGCGGCAACCGAACGAGGGATGCCGTGTAGCACCGCCTGAAGCATGACCAGTTCGGTTCCGGTCATGATCGGGTCGATGGCCGCATCCTGCAGCGCCACCCCGATGGATGCCCTGACCGCTCCTGATTGGCTGACGACGTCGTAGCCGGCTACTGCGGCGCGACCCTCTGTCGGGCGAAGCAGGGTGGTCAGCATGCGCACGGTAGTGCTCTTGCCTGCGCCGTTCGGGCCGAGAAAACCGAAGATCTCGCCGGATTGGATCTCGAGATCGATGTGATCGACCGCAACCAGGTCGTCGAAGCGCCGGGTGAGGCCCTCGGCGACGACCGGATGTTGCGTGACCATCACTCGCCTCGGACCAGGCGGGCAAACCCTGGCCACAGCCATGAGTCGGGCAGGTCGGCCGAATCGCCAGCGTGGATCGACAATCTGTACAGCTTCTCGCCCTCTTTCACCAGCGAGAAGCGCTCGCGTGCGATTCGTCCGACCGATACCCGATCGTTGTAGTCATCCAGATGTTCCTCGAGCTCGGCGGTCTGGGCGCGTGCGCCATCGAGCTCGGACTCGACCCTCGCCAGCTCGCGACGCTGCGCCATGTAGTCAGATGTCGGGAACACCGCGACGAACAACACAACGGTGACAACACCGAGAACAACCAGGATCGCGGCAGTGCCGCCGATGGCGCGCGCGATGCCGCGTTCACTCTTCGACGGCTTGTCGCCGGTCTCGGCGTTGATCATCGAGCAGCCAGAGCGCTCGAACCCCAATAGGCGGCGGCCTCACCGAGGTCGGCCTCGATGCGCAGCAGCTGGTTGTATTTGGCCACGCGGTCGCTTCGCGCCGGGGCACCGGTCTTGATCTGACCACAGTTGGTTGCGACCGCGAGGTCGGCGATGGTGGCGTCCTCGGTCTCACCGGACCTATGGCTCATCACGCTGGTGTAGGCGTTTCGTGTGGCAAGACCGACGGCGTCGAGGGTTTCGGTCAGGCTGCCGATCTGGTTGACCTTGATGAGAATCGAGTTGGCGATTCCGTCCTTGATACCCCGACCCAGGCGCTCGACGTTTGTCACGAACAGATCGTCGCCGACCAGCTGTACGCGATCACCGATCTTGGAGGTGAGGTCAGCCCAACCGTCCCAGTCCTGCTCGTCCATGCCGTCCTCGATCGAGACGATCGGGTAGCGGTCGCACAAATCGGCGAGGTAGTCGGAGAACTCTGAGGAACTGAGCGTGCGATCCTCGCCGGCCAGGACGTAGTTGCCGTCGCGGTAGAACTCGCTCGAGGCAGCATCCATGGCAAGAGCCAAATCGTCACCCGGGCGAAGGCCCGCGCGTTCGATCGCCTCGACCAGGAGGGCGAGGGCCTCTTCATTCGAGCCGAGGTTCGGGGCGAAACCCCCCTCGTCGCCAATCGCCGTGGACAAGCCACGCTCGCCGACGACCTTCTTGAGGACGTGGTAGGTCTCGACGCCCCACCGAAGGCCCTCCGAGAACGATGCCGCACCGACCGGCATGATCATGAACTCCTGGATGTCGACGTTGTTGTCCGCATGCTCGCCACCGTTGATGACGTTCATCATCGGCACTGGCAACACATAGGAGTTGGGACCACCGACATAACGGTAGAGCGGCAGGTCGAGATGATCGGCGGCCGCGTGAGCGGCAGCGAGGGAGACACCAAGAATTGCGTTGGCTCCGAGACGAGCCTTGTTGTCGGTGCCATCGAGGTCGATCATCATGTGATCGAGTTCGCGCTGGTCTGTTGCATCAAAACCGACCAGAGCGTCGGCAATCTCGCCGTTGACGTTCGCGACTGCGTTTGCGACACCCTTTCCGAGATAACGATCGCCACCATCTCGCAGCTCGACCGCCTCGAACTGGCCAGTCGACGCACCGGAGGGAACAATTGCCCTGCCCGAAGCCCCGCTGCTGAGCAGGACCTCGACTTCGACGGTTGGATTGCCGCGGGAGTCGAGGACTTCGCGGCCCAAAACGCGCTCGATGATACTCATTGTGGTCGCCTCGTTGCCTGGGGTAGCGGACGATGCCGAGAGTACCGAACCAAGCGGCATCTGCAATCCCCAGATCGGGTCAATCGCACTATTCCTTGATCCGCTGTGTTGTGGGCCTACTTCGTTGCACCGTGCTTGGCAACACGCCACGCCTCGAGCAATTCGTCGATCGACACATCCCGCATCGGAGTATTCGAAATGGCGAGATGGTCCTCCACGGCCTCAAATCGGTGCCTGAACTTTCGAACAGCTCGCCGCAGCGCTGCGTCGGCGTCGATATCGAGATCGTGGGCCAAACCGATGACCGAGAACAAGACATCGCCGAGCTCGTCGAAGCGATCGTCCTCGGTGGCCACCTCGAATTCGCCGATCTCCTCGTGCAGCTTTGCCCACGCTTCGGAGACGTCGCCCCAGACAAAACCCGCACGCCTCGCCTTGTGCACGACCTTTGCCGCAAGGGGCAAGCTGGGAAGTGCGGGCAACCCATCGAGCACACGTTCGCGGCCCTTCTCTTCGGCCTTGATGCGATCCCAGCGGTGAGCGAGGTCGACAAGATCATCGACTTCTACGTCGCCAAAGACGTGAGGGTGGCGCGCAAACAGCTTGTCGTGGACTCCATCGACGACATCGGACAGAACAAAATCGAATCGTTCCTCGGCTATCGCCGCGTGAAGCACAACCTGAAACAGCAGGTCACCGAGTTCCTCGCACAAGTGTGGCGGATCGACCGAGTTGGCATCGCCACGGTCGGCGGCGGCATCGAGAACCTCGACCACCTCATATGTCTCCTCGATCAGATGTGGAATCAGCGAGACATGATCCTGCTCGCGATCCCATGGGCAATCGTTGCGGAGTCGGTGCACCAACCCATCGAGTCTCTCGACCGCCCTGCCGGCGCCCATGGACGGGGCGTCGGGGACGAACAGTGAGGTGAGATGGTCGGGTTCGATGGTGCGGTCTATTTCGGACCAGGGAACCTCGATGATCTGCTCGTCGACCAGGCCGAGGTGATGAAGCAATACCGCAGATGCCGGTTCGACGTCGTCGTAGGACAACTTGATGTCAGACATCGTGACCGAGTCGTGACACTGCCCGATCAGAAGCGCTCCGGGTCCGACCGTGGACGGATCGAAGACGTGCCCATCGACGAGTCGAACGCCCCGTTCAACCGGGTCTATGCGAAGACGGGCCCAGGCGAGATCGAGGAACGACATCGCCGGAAGGACCTCGACATCGACGTCATCTCGTCCGATGAGCAGTTCGACGGTGCGTTCGGCAACGGTGGGGGCACCGGGCACGAGGTAGACAACCACCCCTTCGCCGGCCAGAGCAACGACGTCGTCGACAATGCGGTCGTAGACCTCACCGAAGGAATCTGCGCTCTCGTACAGATGATCGTAGCTGGCGGCATCGATCGAAGCGGCCGCGGGGTGCATGGCCGTGCGCAGCCGTACGTGTGTGGCCCCGGCGACAGCATCGAGTGTCTGACTGGTTGTCAGCGTCGAGTCGGCGGGCCCGAGGCCGCCCACGACAACGCGCGCGGTCACGATCAGCGCGCCGGCGGGCCCATGATGCCGTCATCCCAGACGCCGAACATCGGGTCGATCTCGACGTCGGCGTCGAGCCGGTGCTCATCGATCCACAGGCCAACCGCCGTATTTCGTTCCTGCAGCAGGCGCTGGTCGACCATCTGTTCGGCCTGGGCGGTGTACTGCGCTTCCAAGTCAGCCTCGGCTTCGACCGAGTCCTGGCGCCAGATCAAGTGGAAGCCGAAGTCGGTCTGAACAGGATCTGAGATCTCGTCGACATCGAGCGCCACCAATGCCTCAGCAAATGCGGGCACCCATGCCGAGGGATCATCACATCCGAGGAAGCCACCCTCCGGGCCGCTTGGGCCAGTCGAGACATCTTGGGCAACATCGGCAAACGCCTCGCCCCCGGCAATACGTTCTGCGGCGGCAAGAGCCTCGTCTTCGGTCTCGACGAGAAGGTGCGAAACACAGACGGGTTGAGATGCCGACCCGATGGCAGCCGACACGAACTCGTCGATCTGTCTCTGCCGCTCTGCCTCATCTGGCTCTGGCACGATCCCTTCGGCCAGCCCGTCGGCCAGAACGGCAATCGAGTCGATGAACGACGCGCTGAACTCGTCCATGTCCGGTGTGTCCAGGCCGAGATCCTCGGCATCGTCGCGAATGACCTCGACGACGATGAGCGTCTGGAGAACACCTGTCACCCGTTCATCGCCTGCGGCGAACGCCGACACATCGAGATTGGCGTAATCGGGAATGGTCTCGAGAGCGGAGTGAAGGTGTTCGACAGTGATGTCGGTTCCTTCGGCGGTGGCCGCAACATTGACGCGATCACCACACGACGCCACAACCAGCATCACAACAAACGCGACCAAAAAGGTTCTAATCGAAGGCACGAGGAACAAGCCTACCTACATTGCGTTCCCCAGAGAACCCGCAGATTCGCCTTGGGGACGGAGCTCGTTCAAGAACTCGACGAGTTGGGCGGCCAGTCCGGGTCCCACCTTGACGGGTAGGTGAACCTCGTCGACGTCGTCCTTGTAGACCGCCCTCGATGACAGCCTCTTGAGCCTCGTCTGCTCGCTGATCCGTAGCTGCAACGGTGTGAACTTGGCGATCGTGTTGCGCAGAACGCCCACCTCGCGGATGTCGCGCTGGTGGCAGGCTGCCCGCAGGTATCCCAACTCGAGGAGGTTCCTCGCTGCTTCTGGCAGGTGGCCATAGCGATCGAGCCACTCGGCTTCGACGTCGTCGACCTCACCCGCCGACGTGACCGAAGCCAGCCGGCGATAGGCCTCCAGCCTGTGCTCTTCACGAGCGACGTAGTCGGTCGGCAGAAACGCAGGCATGGGCAGATCGAGCTTGATCTCGACGGGCTCCGGCGTCGGTTCACCCTTCAGCTCGGCGACGGCTTCGGTCACCATCTGGCAGTACAGGTCGTAGCCAACCGCTGCGATATGGCCCGACTGACCCGCACCGAGCAGGTTCCCTGCACCCCGGATCTCGAGATCGCGCATGGCGATGCGGAAACCCGAACCCAGTTCGGTCGCCTCGCCGATGGTCTTCAGCCGCTCGTAGGCCTCTTCGGTCAAGACTCGATCGCGAGGATGGAACAAGTACGCGTAGGCACGTTGCCCCGAACGGCCCACCCGTCCACGGATCTGATGAAGCTGGCCCAAGCCCAGAAGATCGGCGCGATCGACCACCAGGGTATTGACCGACGGCATGTCGATACCCGATTCGATGATGGTCGTACACACCAAGACGTCATAGGCGCCCTCCCAGAAATCGAGCACTGCCTGCTCGAGCGAGCCCTCGTCCATCTGGCCGTGAGCGATGACGATTCGGGCTTCTGGCACCAACGACCGCAGATCGTCGGCGACGTGATCGATGTCGGCAATCCGGTTGTGCACGAAGAACACCTGGCCCTCGCGCAACAACTCGCGCCGGATCGCCTCGGCGATGGCCCTCTCGTCGCGCTCGCCGACGTAGGTCAGAATCGGTTGCCGCTCGGCTGGTGGTGTTTGCAGCAACGACAGGTCGCGGATACCCGTGAGGCTCATCTCGAGCGTTCGCGGAATGGGTGTCGCTGTGAGGGTCAACACATCGATGTCGGTTTGGAGCTTCTTGATCTGCTCCTTGTGGGAGACACCAAAACGTTGCTCCTCGTCGACCACCAGCAGTCCGAGATCGCGGAACTCGATGTCGCTGCTGAGAAGCCGGTGTGTTCCGATGATGACGTCGACCTCGCCGTCCTTGACAGCCTTGATGATCTTGCGTTGCTGAGCAGTCGTCAGGAATCGAGACAGGACCTCAACACGAACGGGGAAGGCGGCGAATCGATCACCGAAGGTCTGATGGTGCTGCTGGGCCAGCAGGGTGGTCGGTACCAGCACTGCGGCCTGCTTGCCCGCCTGAACCGCCTTGAAGACGGCTCTGATGGCGACCTCGGTCTTGCCGAAGCCGACATCGCCACACACCAGGCGATCCATGGGTGCCGTCGCCTCCATGTCTTCCTGGATATCGGTGATCGCGGACAACTGGTCGGGTGTCTCTTGAAACGGGAAGCTGTCGGAGAGCTCGCGTTCCCACGGGGTCGGTTCGGGGAAAGCAATGCCCTCGGTGGTGATGCGCCTCTGGTAGAGAACCACGAGCTCCTGAGCGATCTCTCTGACCGCTGCCTTGACGCGCGCCTTGGCCTTCTGGAAGTCGGCGCCACCCATCTTGGAGAGTGCCGGGCTCTCGCCACCCGAGTAGGGCCGGATGAGGTCGATCTGGTCGGACGGCAGATAGAGCTTGTCGGTTCCCTTGTATTCGAGGATCAGGTAGTCGCGTTCGACATCCATGATCTTGCGGGTGACCATGCCGGCGTACCTCGCAACACCATGATGATGGTGAACGACGAAGTCACCCTCGGTCAAGGCCTCGAAGGCACCCTGCTGGCCTCGCTTGCGCGGTCGAGCCCGGCGGTGGGTGCGCCGTCTGCCCGTGACATCACTCTCGGCCAGGAGGCCAAGACCTGCCGGCGTCACGATGACACCCCGTTCGATGGGCGCAACAACCACATGCCCGCCCGGCTCCGACAACCGATCGAGTTCGGCTTCCGATCGAAGGACGACCTGGATTCCCTCAGCGCCTAGCGTTTCGACGAGCCTCGACGCAGACCCGATGCCTTCGGCAGCGACAACGAGGGTTCCGCCGCCGATGAGAATCTCTTTCATCTGGGCAAGGGTGCGCTCGGCCTCACCTGCGATGGGCTCCCAGGCGGTCGACTCGAACACCACCGTGTCGGGCCCTTCGGCAACGCTCACGACCGTCCATGCCGAGGCCTCGGTGCGCTGCAAGAGACGGTCGAACTCGACGTGCAGACGCGGGAATTCGACAGCACCACCCGATGAGTCGACTGCACCCCAGGTGCCGGCCAGGGTCTTCGCCAGATCGATCTCCTCGGCCAGCAGGTCGCCGGCTCGATCCCGCATGCGCCTCGGTTCGATCAACAGCACCTGGGCATCGTCGCCGACGAGGTCGAACAACACGGTCTCGTCATCGACCAGCCACGGGAGCCACGATTCCATGCCATCGAACAGATCGCCGTCGGCCAGACGCTGCCACTGTTCGCGACCCCACGGCTCGCTCGACATCAGCGACAAGGCCCGTGCCTGAACCGCCTCGGTGGGCAAGACCTCGCGCGCGGGGAAGAGACGAACGCGGTCGAGATCGTCGATGGACCTCTGATCGGCTACCGAGAAGCTGGTGAGACGGTCTACCTCGTCTCCCCACAAGTCGATGCGAACAGGACCACTGGCCGTGGCACCGAACACGTCGACGATGCCACCCCTGACGGCGATCTCGCCGCGATGTTCAACCTGAAACTCGCGCCTGTATCCGATGCCGACCAGATTCTCGACCAGCTGGGACGAATCGATCAGGTCTCCCGGTCGGATCTCGATGGGTTCGACCTCGGCGGTGGCCGGGCCATTGATCTGTACGAGTGCACGAACCGGCGCCACGATGACCCGCGGTCCCATGTCGGGCATCCGCAGCCGCCACATCAGCTCGAGGCGAGTCCCCATCGTGTCTATCGATGGGCTGACACGCTCGAACGGCAGGATCTCCCAGGCCGGGAACCACGCAACCTCTTGCTCGCCGAGAAATGCTCGAAGATCGTTCAGCAGCCTCTCGGCCTCGGCGGTTGTCGGCACCGCCACGACGATCGGCGAGCGGCTCGACCTGCGGGCAAGTGCTGCAATGGCGATGGCCCGAGCGTTCTCGGGTACGGCAAGGACCCCGTGGCTGCGCCCAGCCAACCTCACCAACGACTCGATGTTGGAGACCAGATCGGGAACAGCCGAAAGAGCAGCGGTCACTTGGTCACCCTGCGATTGAACCTGTTCATGGTCTCATCGATGCCGTGCAACAAGTAGCACTCGACGGCGTCGGCAGCCTCTTCGACGATGACATCGAGCTCGCTACGCTCTGCCTTCGAGGGAACTTTCAACACATGGTCACGACCCGCCCGTGAGTTTGTGGGACGACCCACGCCGACCCGCACCCGCGCATAGTCGCGCGAACCGATATGCAGGTCGATCGAACGCAGCCCGTTGTGACCAGCGTTGCCACCACCAACCTTGACGCGAAGTCCGCCGACCACAAGATCGATCTCGTCGTGGACCACAACAATCTGTCGGGGGTCGACAATGCCGTGACGTTTCACGAGCGGCGAGACCGCCTCGCCGGAGAGATTCATGTAGGTCTGGGGGAACGCCAGCGCAACACGGTGACCTTCGACCTCGACCTCGGCCGTCAGTGCACGTTCTGGTTTCGACAACCTCAGCTCGCCATCGGTGCCGGGGCGAGCGTGACGCCGAGAAAGGATCTCGACAACCTCGACTCCGACGTTGTGGCGCGTGCCGCGATAGTCGGAACCCGGGTTTCCCAAGCCGACGACCAGGAACTCGGCGGGGGTTCCGCGACGAGCACCGGCCCGGTCGAAGACCGAGCCAAGCCCCATGCTCAGTCCTCGGCAGACTCTGTGTCGGCCACTTCGTCACCCTCTGCGACTTCGCCCTCTGCGATTTCGCCCTCGTCGAGGTCCTCGGAAAGGGTGGCCTTGGAGATAGATCCGGTGGCGATTGGGGCCTCGAGATCGACCTCGGTCGTGACACCCTCGCCGAGATCGATGTCCGATACACGCACCGAGTTGTCGAGGGTCACTTCGGTGACATCGACCTCGTACTGACGGGGAATCGAGACAACCGGAGCATCGACGGTGATCGCGTTCATGAGCTGCTCGAGAATGCCACCCTCACGTCCGAGCTCGACAGCTTCGCCGACCAGGACGATGGGCACCTCGACGGTGACCCGCTGCTTTGCGTCGACGAGGAGAAAGTCGATGTGCTGGACCGTGTCCTTGATCGGATGGATCTGGATGTCGCGAACGAAGGTCAACCTCTTGTCGCCCTCGATGTCGAGTGTGATGACCGCGTTCGCGCCAGCCGCGTTGAGCACACGACGGAACTCGAGACGGTCGACGGTGATCGACGTGGGCGTAGCGTTCTGACCGTAGACGACGGCAGGGACCTTCTCTTCGGTGCGTAGACGGCGGGCAGGGCCGCTGCCGTGGCCCCGACCGGTTGTTGCGACGAGCGTGTTCTCTTCCATGCGACTGGAGACTCCTGGGAGCACGCGGGGCGTACCGCGTGGCAGTTCGTGGGGGTTCGCAGATGCCTGCGAAGCGCGATCGACCAGCTTAGGCCTCGCGCCACCCATGGGCAACGCCCCGGCGGGGAAACCGCTTCAGCTCTGGTTCTCTCCGTCGAAGATCTCCGACACGGAACTGTCGTCGTAGACGGCGCGAAGAGCCCTGGCGAACACATGCGCAGCCGAGAGAACCTCGAGCTTGTCGAATCTCTTCTCGGAGGGCAGCGGAACCGTGTTGGTGACGATGACGCGCGACAACCTCGAGTTCTTCAAACGATCGACCGCCGGTCCGCTGAACACAGCGTGTGTACACGCAGCCCAAACGTCTATCGCTCCGTGCTCGATGAGCCGTTCGGCAGCAGAGACCAGGGTTCCGGCTGTGTCGATCATGTCGTCGACGATGACGCAGACCTTGCCCTCGATGTCGCCCATGACCCCGAGAGCCTCGACCTCGTTCGCTTTTGACTTCGAGCGGCGCTTGTAGATCGAGGCAACATCGGCATCGAGGTGTTTGGCATAACGCTCGGCCACCTTCACCCGACCCGAGTCGGGAGAGACCATGACAGAATCGGACGGTACCGCCGAGCGCAGATACTCGACAAGAACGGGCATCGCCGTCAGATGATCGACCGGGCCATCGAAGAAGCCCTGGATCTGGCCGCTGTGCAGATCGATGCTGACGAGGCGTTTGGCGCCCGCGGCACGGAACATGTCGGCGAGAAGCCGCGCTGTGATCGGTTCGCGACCCGCAGCCTTGCGATCCTGCCTGGCATAGCCGTAGAACGGCACGACGGCCGTGATGCGCTTGGCAGACGCCCGCCGAGCGGCATCGATCATGATCAGCTGCTCCATGATCGCGTCGTTGACCGACCCGTCGGCGAATCCCGTGTGCGACTGGATGACAAATACGTCTCCACCACGAATCGACTCACCGAACTGGCACCCGATCTCGCCGTTGGCGAAATCGATCAATCCCGGATCGCCGAGATCGACACCGAGATGCCCCGCAATCTCGGCTGCGAGTTCTGGATTGGATCTCCCCGAGAGGAGGTGCATTCGCTTCTTGGCGGTCAGTTCGAGGTTTTGGTTCATGGATGCCTCGGCGACAAGGATTGGATGGTTCGACGGGTTGCCCGTGAACTCGATTCAAGGGGCAGCATAGAGCGGGCCGGTGACAGTGAGCGACGCGACTTGTGCTCCGTCACCCAGCGAGGCGAACGGCCCGACCTGACAATTGTCGCCGACAAAGGCACCGCGAGCACTCGTCGAGTCGAGCCGGCTGTTCGAACCGATCTCACAATCGACGATATGGCACCGAGGACCGATGGTGGTTCCCTGCCCGATGACGGTCGACCCCTGGATGACGGCACCGGGGAAGATCGTCACGTCGGTACCGAGCTGAACCGTGGTGTCGACGTAGGTGTTGTCCGGATCGACGATGGTCACTCCGGCCTCGAGCCACGCCCGGTTTGTGCGTCGGCGTAGCTCGGCCTCGGCTTCGGCCAGTTGCACACGATCGTTGATACCCATCGTCTCGCCGGGACTGTCGGCGGTGTGGGCCACGATCGGATAACCAGCGTCGCGCAACACGGCGATGACATCGGTGAGGTAGTACTCGCCCTGGGCGTTGGCAGGCGTGATCCTCCGAAGGGCGGGCCCGAGGAGCGATCGCTTGAAGCAGTAGATCGCCGTGTTGATCTCGTCGATAGAAAGCTCCTCTGGGCTGGCGTCGCGATGTTCGACGATGTTTGTCACCTGCCCGTGCCGATCGCGGACCACCCGTCCATAGCCGGTCGGATCGGGCACCTTTGCCGTGAGCACGGTCGCCCCAGCCGAGGACGACCGGTGCAGATCGATCATCGCCGCGATGGTCGCTGACCTCACCAAAGGGACGTCGCCGGGTAGGACGACGACATCGGCATCGTCATCGTCGATCTCGGCGGCGGTGAACACCGACAACCCGACGGCTGTGGCGTCGCCAGTGCCCTTCTGCTGCGCTTGAATGGCGAAGACCACGTCGACGCCCGCGGGCGCATGATCGAGCACCGACGATCTCACCCTTTCGGCGCCGTAACCAACCACCACAACCGCCTTGCTGAGCGAGACCGAAGCGAGAGCGTCGAGGCCAAAGGACACCATCGGGCGCCCGCAGAGACGGTGTGCCGGCTTGGGAATGGCAGAACGCATCCTGGTTCCCTGCCCTGCCGCAAGGATGATCGCTGAGATGGATGGGCTCACGCAGCCCGTCCGATCGTGGGTGCCACCACTGCGCCTCCGAAAGTCGTGTCGGCCTTCTCTTCAACCGAACCAGTTCTCGAATCGGCCTGTTCGCGGGATCGCCCACTCATCGGCCGACCCATCGCTCGGGGAGGAGGACTCGAACCTCCATTGACGGGACCAAAACCCGTTGTCCTACCGCTTGAACGATCCCCGATCAGATCCCTCAAAGGTAGCGGCGTTTGGTCCGCAGGCCCACCACATACTTCGTAGTTGCCCAGCAACCAGTGACACAACCGTCGAGTTCCGTCCTCTGGGCCATCACCCAAGCCTCGGCCCTGGGCAATAGATCTGCCCTACTCGATTGGTTGAGACTCAATTCTGCACCTGCACCGACAACCGTGGTCGTGGTCGTGTCGCTGGGTTCGGTCGTCGTGGTCGTCGTGGTCGTCGTGGTAGTCGAGGTCGTCGTGGTCGTCGTGGTCGTCGAGGTCGAGTCCGATGGATCGGTCGTCGTTGTGTCTGAATGATCGAACGTCGTGGTGCTCGTCGTCGTGCCGGTCACATCGATCGTGGTTGCCGTCGGAACCGAGGATGAGGTCGAGACGACCGTCGTCGGCGCGGACGTCGACGGTGCCGTGGTCACGACCATCGACGTCGTTGGCGAGACGACCGTGGTCGTCGGGTCGATGGTGGTCGTCGACTCGGGAGACACATCGACGAACGTGGTGGAGACCGATGTTGTTGTCGGCTGTGGCGGCTCCGTCGTCGCGATGGTGGAGGACGAGGTAGAGGTCGCTGGGTCGATACCGCCATCGGAACCCGATCGGTCTCGGGAATCGACGGTGATCGTCTCACCCGACCCGCGTGTCGGAGCCACAAGGGTGGTCGTCGGCAGTTCCTCGATGACGGCAGCGATGTCGTCGCCGACCTCCTCGACCTCGTCGCCTTCCACCACCAGATTGGTTTCGGGTCCAAAGGTCTTGTCGCCAACCGTGACCGAGCCGTTCTCCCCCACCGACAGAACGGCGCCAGATGGCAGGGCGACACCAGAGGTTGCTTCAAAACGCTCGCCCGTCGGGAGGATGACCTCGGTGTCGGAGGCCTGAGAAACGTAGACCTGGGTTGGTCCCTTTGCCAGGGTGGCGAGTGCGAACACGACTACCGCAACGGTGAATCCGGCAGCCGCGACGGTGGCGGGCCAACGTCCGAGACGCGAAGAGGCCCCCGTCGATGACGAGGTTGCGATCATCACCCGCAGGTCTGACTCGAGCGAGTCGGCAAATCGTGGGGACGGAGGCGGAGGCGGAGCCTGTGCCGACCCGATCTCTTCGAGCATGTTCTCTACGTCGTGGGTCATGGGTTCACCTCCTCGGTTGCTGCGACGCCTTCGATCTCGAGTTGTCGCCTGAGCGACTTGAGCGACCGGTGCACGAGCACAGCCATGGTGCTTCGAGTCACACCCATCGCAGCAGCGGCTTCCTCGTTGGTCAGACCGGCCAGGTAGCGAAGTGACAGCGCCTTTCGATAGCGCGGCTTGATGCGATCGAGAGCTGAACGCACCACCTCGGATCGCTCGCCCCGCAAGACATCGTCGACTGGATCCTCGCTCTCGGTCATGAGTCGCGCCATGGCGACCTGTCCCCTGTCGCTCGACGGTCGAGCCGAGCGCCTGTGGTGGTCGTTCATCTGATTGGCAGCGATTCGAAACAGCCAGGCCCCGAATCCGCCACCGCGAGGCTCGAACTTGCCGAGGTTTCGGTAGGCCTTCTCGAACACGACCGCCGTGACATCCTCCGCTGTTTCTCGACTGCCACAGCGTCGATAGGCGAAGGCGTGGATTTGTGGCAAGTAGTGCCGGTAGATGGCAGCGAAAGCGTTGGCATCGCCCTTGCGGGCGCGTTCGATGAGCCCTGCTTCATTGGCGAGTGTCCCGTCGGGCACCTCGACCTGGGGCTCTCTGGCCGCCGCTGTCAACTCAACCGATTGCATACTCTCAATCCAACGCTGGCGACGGTGCACGATGACACTGGCTCGCAAGCCCTCCCCCACACGCTATCCTGGCGCCCCTCATGGGCTCTCTCGTCAAGAAGCGCCGCAAGCGGATGCGAAAGAAGAAGCACAAGAAGATGCTTCGTCGTACCCGTTTCCAGCGTCGCTAACTCATTCAATCATCCACAACTACCGATTTCAGGGCCGGCTTCCTGTGTTCAGGACTCCCGGCCCTGTTTTTCGCGTCCGGTCAGTCTCACAGGAGACCGAGCGGACGCGCGCGCCGGGACCGTTGTCACCTTCACAGCGCGGATTCCATCGATCTCGACATCGTGGTGACCCTCGACGAACCAGGTGCCACCGGACCCGGCCAGCCGGGGGCGTAGGCCCGTCGCTTCGCCCAGCCCCGCGCGCCATCGCTCCAGCTCGGGATAGGCCGCCACGGCAGCCGGCTCGAGATCGTTGCCATGGTCACCCGCCGGACCGCCGAGGTCGTCCCACATCTGATAGACGATGGGTGTCGACACACCGAACGGTGGTGTCAGAAGGGTGAACTCACGATCGGCGAACTCGAGAGGTTCGACGATCTCACCGATGCCCCTGACGCGGGCACGACCACCGGCAAGGCAGAACGCGACGTCGGCGCCAAGACCAGCTGCCGTGACCTCGTCGGTCATCTCGGCCCAGGCCAGAACGGCTGCAGCGTCGCTGCTGCCTCCACCGAGACCGGCTCCGGCCGGGATCCTCTTGACGATCCTGACGGCAGCCGAGCGATCGACCATACGCAGTGCCCTGGAAACCAGGTTGTCTGGTCCCGAATCGACGACCAGCCCCGAGCCGGCTTCCTCGACGACGATGGAGTCACCTTCGGCGACATGAATCGAGTCGTTCAGATCGAGGCTCACCATCTCGGCATCGATCAGGTGATACCCGTCCGGGCGCAAGCCGACTATCTCGAGCTCGAGGGTGAGCTTGGCTGGAGCCACCAACTCGATGATCATCATCGCGCCCGTTGGGGTGTGGAGAGGAGTCCGCGGCGGGCGATCTCGAGCCTCACCCAATCCTGCAGGTCGAGTTCCTCAGCCCTTGCCTCGGGCCTGATCTCGGCCCGTGTGAACTGCTCGGCTGTCACGAGCCCCTTCAGCGAGCGTCGCAGCATCTTGCGTCGTTGGCCGAACCCGGCGCGAACGAGGGACATCAACGACTCGCGATCGATGTCTTCAGGTACGACGGGCTCGCGGTGCCGAACCAGCTCGACGACAACAGAATCGACCTTGGGACGCGGAATGAACACCGTCGGAGGCACCTTGCACAGACGCCTACCGCTCGCCCACGAGGCCACCTTCACGCTGACTGCGCCGTAGGCCGAATCGCCAACACCAGCGATGAGACGTTCGCCGACCTCGGCCTGCACCATGACCACCAACTTCTCGACCAGGGGAACCCGATCGAGAACCTCGGCAACGAGGGGGGTAGCGACGTTGTATGGCAGGTTTGCCACGAGCCATACGGGCGAGTCGAGACGGGCTGCCCAACCGAGTTCGAGTGCGTCGCCGTGCAGGATCTCGACCGGCAACCCTCCGACGATCTCGGACAAGGGTTCGATGAGGTGCCTGTCAGCTTCGACCGCGAGCACCGTGGCACCTGCATCACAAAGAGCCAGCGTCAACGAGCCTAGTCCTGGGCCCACTTCGACGATGTCCTGTCCTTCGGTGACACGGGCCAACGACACGATACGGCGAACCGTGTTCGGGTCGACGAGGAAGTTCTGTCCGAGCGCCTTGTTGGGCTCGAGATCGTGATGCTCGAGAAGATCGGCGACCTGACGCGGGGTCAGGGTCACGGACTCGTCTGGGTGGCGCTCCAACCGTACTTTCGCGTACAACCGGGCCAGGCTGCCCAGGTCTGGATGTCCCAGAGAAGAGCACCACGGTAGATCTGTTCTTCGCGGCTGGCTTGGTGCGGCAGGCCTGAACCGCCGACCCATTCCCAGGACGCAGCGGTGAACTGGATACCGCCGTAGTAGCCATTGTTGGTGTTGGCGCTCCAGCGACCGGACGACTCGCAATGGGCGAGCGTGTCCCACATCTCGACGGCGGGCCAGCGGTCGTTCCACGGGTACGGGGCGATGGGCGAAGCAGCCTGCGCGGCGGTTGTGGTGGTGGTGGTCTCGACCGGAGCTTCGGTTGTTGTCGTGGTGGTGGTGGTCTCGACCGGAGCTTCGGTTGTTGTCGTCGTCGTGGTGGTGGTGGTGGTGGTGGTCTCGACCGGAGCTTGTGTTGTTGTCGTGGTGGTGGTCTCGACCGGGGCTTGTGTTGTCGTCGTGGTGGTGGTCTCGACCGGAGCTTGTGTTGTTGTCGTGGTGGTGGCCACGGTGGTCGTAGTCGCCTCGGTCGTAGTCGTGGCAGGAGCAACAGTCGTGGTCGTGGTCGTCGGCTCTTGGGGCGCTCTCGCGAGTTCGGGAGCGACCTCGGCAACGGGCTGAGCCTGTTGATCGGCGAGCGCAGACTCGGCGGCGGACAGCAGATCCGAAGCGGTCGAGGCCACAACATCGCCCATGTCCGAAACATCGACAGTTGTCGGCGCCACGACCTCGGGAATGGCCGCGGCAGGCACAGCCCCTTGCGGGGGAGGTGCGATTGTGAAGTTGTACAGCAGGAGCAGAGGCAGCGTCACCATCGTGACCGAACTCGCTACACGAATAGACCGCCTGCGCTCCGAAGTTCGATTTCTCAGTTTTCCAGCTCCACCAGATGTCCCCGAACAGGGAACTTCGATTGGCGCACGGCAGCCTAGGGAGCGGGTCGCATCAGCGCAAACGTTTCTGCATCAATCGGGAAACCCGAGGAACAAGACGGCCCCCGAACCAGGCACGACACCTGTCTGTGACGACCCGGGGGTTTGTCCTTGGCGAGCGTCTGGCCGCGGGCTCATCTAGATGGAGTAGAAATCGTGGGCCCGTCTCGAAGTGGCCTCTGCGATCACGTCGACCTCGGCGCCCAACAAGTGGGCAATGTGTTCTCCGACGGCCACCACATGAGCCGGCCGGTTCTTGGTACCGCGGTGTGGCACCGGAGCCAGGTATGGCGAATCGGTCTCGATCATCATCGCGTCGAGCGGGCACAAAACTGCGGCTTGGGCCAATTCGGTTGCACTCGGGAAAGTGACGATTCCGCTGAACGAAAGGACCATTCCCCTGTCGAGTGCCTTTTCGGCCTCGGCCGGACCCCCGGTGAAGCAGTGCAATACCGCGCGTTCGGGCACACCGACGGCGTCGAGCACCTCGAAGGTTTCTGGCCACGCATTTCGCGAGTGGATCACCAGTGGAAGGTCGTAGGCGTGGGCGAGTTCGATCTGGGCTTCGAACATCAGCTTCTGTTCGCGACGTGGCGAATTGTCGTAGTAGAAGTCGAGCCCGGTCTCACCGACAGCCCGAACCTGAGGATGCGCAAGCAGGTCTGCCAACCCGTCGATGCCATGCCGGGCAACGTGAGGGTGTATCCCCGCTGTGGCCGAGACGATCTCGAACCGTTCGGCTCTCGCGATGGCCGTTCGACTGCTCTCGACATCGGTGCCCACATCGACGAGTCGACCAACTCCGGCCGTCACAGCCTCGGCGACCTGCTCGGCCGCCAGGTCGGGATCGTCTGGCAGGTGGCAGTGGTTGTCGATCCAGGTCGTCATGTCGTCTCGCGCTCAGACCTTGAGCCGGGGGAACAGTGGTGCTCCCTTGATGACATCAAGACCGCCGGGATAGAGACCCCACCGCGTATCGACGCCGATGCGACAGTCCGCGGGCGACCCCTCGAGCCCCAATCGATTCCAGATCTCTGCGGTCGAGGCCGGCAACGCCGGGCTGGCCAGGATTGCGACCAGCCGCAACGCCTCGAGGGCGTCACCCAGCACGGCATCGGTCTCGGGCCCGGGATCGGACTTCCACGGTTCGGCATTCTCGAGCAGCGAGTTGGTCTCGCGGATGATTTGCCACGTCGCGTCGAGCGCTTCTGAAGGGGCGACGCGACACCATGCATCGTCGGCGATCTCGACGGCGCGTTCGGTTACCGGCGCCAGCGGTGAGTCCGGCCGGGGTGCTGGACCGACACCGTCGCACTTCTTGGCGACGACCGTGGTCACGCGGCTCAATAGGTTGCCGAGGTTGTTGGCGAGGTCCGCGTTATACCGGGCGACCATGCCTTCATGGGAGAAATCGCCGTCAGGTCCGAAGTTCTGGTCGCGCAAGAAGTGATACCGAAAGCCGTCGACTCCGAACTCCTCGACGAGGTCGGAGGGGGCGATGTGATTCAGCCTCGTCTTACTCATCTTTTCACCACCGATGAGGAGGAACCCGTGAACGCTGATGTTGCTGGGGGGTTCGAGGCCAGCAGACATGAGCATCGCAGGCCAGTAGACACAGTGGAACCGGAGGATGTCCTTGCCGATGAGATGGTGGCCGGGCCACCACTTGTCGAACTCGGCCTCGTCGGTCCCGTATCCGGCCGCGGTTATGTAGTTGGTGAGGGCATCGAACCAGACATAGGTGACGTGGTCGGTGTCCCACGGGATCGGGATGCCCCAGTCGATCGAGGTGCGCGAGATGGAGAAGTCCTGCAAGCCCTGCCTGATGAAGCCCATGGCTTCATTGCGCTTGGACGCCGGCCTGACGAGATCTGGGTTGCTCTCGTACCACTCGAGTAGGCGGTCCTCGTAGCGGCTGAGGAGGAAGAAGTAGTTCTCCTCTCTCATCGTGATGACCGGACGCCCCTGGGCTTCGAGCGCCGGCACATCCTCTTCAGCCACATACGCCTCGTCGGCCACCGAATAGAGGCCCTCGTAGGTCCTCAGCTCGATATCGCCGTTGGCATGACACGCATCGAGGATCTTCTGCACCGCCCCATAGTGCCGGGGCTCGGTGGTGCGAATGAATTGGTCGTACGAAATACCAAGCTGAGACCAGGCGTCAACATAACGCTGGGAGGTTCGATCGACCCAGATCTGGGGGTCTACGTCGTTTTCCTCGGCGGAACGTTGGACCTTGAGTCCATGCTCGTCGGTTCCCGTCACAAAGAGGACATCGTCACCCCGAAGGCGATGCCAGCGGGCCACGCCGTCGGCGGTGACCGTCGTATAGGCGTGTCCGATGTGGGGCGCGTCGTTCGCGTAGTAGATCGGCGTGGTCAGCATCTTTCGTGCGCTCATCGCCGCTTCATCTCCTCGATCGGCCAATCACCGAGCGTACCGATGGCTCCAGTGTCGTCGCGCCCTCTTTTCTTCAACGCTCAGCCCGCTATTCTCATGACGCGCGAGCAACGATCAGAACCCGGCACAAGTGCCGCCCAAACGAACACCATCCCGTTCGTACACCCGCCCGGACCAAGCGCACCCGACGATCAGAAGAGGAGAGCGGTGAGTTCGCCAGCAGACGCCTTCCGCTCTGGCCAGGCAGATCCAGACACTCCGACAGACAGGTCACCCGCGATCGCTGGGAGGCCGCCACTGCCCAAGCAGCGACCTCGCGACCTGTGGCTTCGGGGTGGATTCGACCAGGCATCGATCGGTCTGGCGATCATCGATCGAGGCGGATCACATCTGCTCGTCAATCCTGCATATACCGCTCTCCTCAGGCGCCCGAAGAGCAAGGTGGTCGGCACGCGCCTGGAGGATCTGCTCGCCGCACGGTCCGTCGAGCCGGTGTCGCGATGGTGTCGGACTCCCGTACAACCGGCCATCTTCGAGGTGGCGGTCGACCGACAGGGCGAGGACGACATCGAAGCAGTACTGATGCTGAACCCGCTCAGCGGGGGTGGTTCGATGGGCCACACCCTCGTGCAGCTGGTGCCCGCCGACCTCGGCCCGACCACACGCGAGAAGCTCGCCCGTTTCGACGGCGTCATCGACCACATCGACGATCTTGTCGTCACGACACGGGCCGACGGCACAATCACCTTCGTTTCCGCCTCGACACAGAGAGCCACGGGACGAAATGCCGCTTCGCTCGTCGGTGCATCAATCCTCGACCTCATCCATCCCGATGATCACGAAGCGATCACCTCGGCGAGGCGAACCTCGAGATCGTCGGTGCTCGAGACCACGGTGCGGGTCGCCAACGGATCCGGCTGGACCCGCCGGGACATGACGATCACCGAGATACGCGACCAGCTCGACCTGTTGCTGGGGTTGGCATATGTCGGAGCCGCGGCGGTGGGTGACGAGATGGTTGCGCGGACCGAAACCGGACGATCGACAGACGTGGACACAAGGCCTTCAGCTACCGCACGCGTACGATTCGGCGTCGACATCGAGGGGTCCGTCGCTGACACAACACCGCGGGACACCTCGGCTCTCTTCGAGGCGACACCCGACGCCGTTTGGGATTTCGACATGACCGGGCCTGCCCGTGCCAATCCCGCCGCCAGACGAATGCTCGGCACCGGGAAGGACCTGCACGGGGTAAGCCTGCTCGACATCCATCCCAGATGGGCCGTCGAGAGAATCGCTAAACACGGGGTTCCAGAAACACGGGCAGGACGCTCCTGGAGCGCTGATCTGGCACTACTCGATCCAGCCGGTGAAGAAGTTCCCGTCTCACTCGTGTTGATCGGGCTCCCCGACGAATCGGGAGCTGTGAATCGATGGACATCGGTCAGCCGCCCCCTCGCCGGCGATAGAACCGATGCCGAATTGCGATGGGAGGCGACCCACGATCACCTGACCGGCCTCCCCAGCCGCGTCCTGTTGCACGATCGGGTAGAGGTTGCTCTCGCTCGCGCCGGCCGCACCGGCCAGAGGGTCGGGTTGTTGCTCCTGGATCTCGACTTCTTTGAGGTCGTGAACACCGCCGTCGGCACCGACATCGCAGACCGGCTCCTCAAGGCACTGGCTGAGAGGCTTGTACTCTCGATCCGGCCCGGCGACTCGATCGGCCGGATGGGAGAGGACGAGTTCGTGGTCCTCTGCGACCATTTCGACCACCTCGACGACGCCGAGCGATTTGCCGAACGGCTCCTGCGTATCGTCGAAGAGCCCATCGAACTCGACGGGGCCGATTGGTTCGTCTCGATGAGCGTTGGTATCGCCGTTGCGCGCCCCGGCATCACGACAGTCGAGAGTCTGATGCGAAATGCCGACACTGCGATGTACCGGGCCAAGGAGCTCGGGCGGGGAAGGCACGTCGTGTTCGGAAACACTCTCCAAACACCGAAGCTGCCATTTGAAACCGCACAAAACGACTAAAACCTGTCAGCCGATACCCCAGGCGGGACAAGGTTTTGTACTCACAAATACTCCATGTCTTCGGATAACCACCAGCGCGGGACAGTTGTTGGGTACTCTCGGCCGCCATGGCGGCACCCTGGGGCGTAGCGGGCAAACGCGCTACCCAAATCAGCGACAGCGTCGAGAACGCAATCCGTGAGGGGAGGCTTTCCCCCGGCACCAAGTTGCCTACGGTTCGCGCCCTCGCAGAAGAGCTCGTGGTCAGCCCGAGCACGGTTTCCTCGGCATACCGACAACTTCGACAACGCGGGGTCATCTCCACCCACGGTCGGGGCGGCACCAAGGTGCATCAACGCCCACCGATCGAGATTCCTTCAGCCACGCCGCTGCCGGATCACGTCAGAGACCTGACACGAACCAGGCACCAGGACGAGATCGCCCCGACACTGACCCAGGTGATGCACGATCTGGCAGATCGTCTCGTTTCTCCGGGCCCCGTCGATCTCGAGGATCGACTCATCAAGGACTTCGACGCCGATGGCGTCACCTGTGCCGGTGTCGTCGTCGTCGGTTCGGCACGAGAAGCCCTCGACCGCATCCTCGATTCGCAGCTGCTGCCAGGAGATCGCGTCGCGGTCGAGGATCCCACATCGATGGAGGTCGCCGACGTCCTGAGCCTGAACGGCCTCGATCCGGTCGCAATCGAAATGGACGAGCACGGCGCCATACCCGCAAGCCTCGAGGCCGCTCTGCCGCGAGTGGCAGCGTGCATCTTGACGCCGCGCGGGCATGATCCGACCGGCTCCGTCATCGATGCCGCGCGCGCGTCGGAATTGCGCACGGCTCTCCGCTACCACTCCGAGGTCTCGCTCATCGAGTGGGATCCCCTCGGCCCCCTCGCCGGTTGCGAGTACGAACCGATCGCCGATCCCGATCGCTCTCGCTGGTCCGTGGTCCGCTCGTTCGAACCGATGTTCGGCAATCGTCTCGGCATTGCTGCTCTGGCCGGCGACCCCGTGACGCTGGCACGCGTACGAGGCAGGGTCGAGAGGCTGGGCAGCCCTCTCAGCTCGCTCGTGCGCCGCATCGTCGACGAACTCCTGGCTCACCCTGGAGCATCACAGCGCCTCGCATTGACAACCCGAGCAAACGGCAGCAAGCGGCTGGCCCTCATGGCGGAACTCCGTGCCAGAGGCATCTCCAGCCAGGGACTGGCCGGGCCGTGGGTCTGGGTCCCCGTGCACGACCAGGAGAAAGTCATCTCGATGCTGTTCGATCGGGGTTGGCTCGTCGTCGGCGGTGAGGCTGTCGATGGCAATTCACCCCACGGCATACGCATCTCCGTGGCAAGGCTCGACGGCTCGCTGACGCGCCGCCTGGCCGACGACCTCCTCGAGGTTCTGGCGGCCTGACACCCACCGGCGGCCGATCGCCGGTGCAGTCAAAACCCCTTCTGTGTGACCCCGGCGCGGCCGACAGGTCAATCGCATGTCCACCACGACCCGCACGCGCGCAGTCGCGCCGACGGATCACACCGCCAGCCGGTGGGATCAACCCGTCCTGGCGCGTTCGGTCGCGTCGGTAGCCATCCTCGCGACCACCGGCTACCTGGTATGGCGTTTCACCTCGACCCGGGGGGCAACACCGCTGTGGTTGTTCGCTCCGCTTCTGGGCATCGAGATCTGGACGTTCGCACGGCTGGCCCTCGACGCGATCGTGTTGTGGACGGTGCCGCCGTCCGAACGCGCCGACATCGGTTCGCTCCAGTCGGTCGACATCTTCGTCACGACCTTCCACGAACCGGAACACCTGGTTCGTGCAACACTTCTCGGGTGCCGCGCCTTGGGTTATCCACACAGCACGGTTCTGATAGACGACGCAGGACGCGACGAGATGGTGGCTCTGGCCGAAGAGTTCGGTGTGCAGTACCTCCATCGAAATGACACCGACGGCGCCAGAGCCGGTGCGCTGAACCACGCCCTCGCACAATCCGAGGCAGATCTGGTTCTTGTTCTCGAAGCCGACCAGGTCCCGCTGCCCGACGCACTCCACGCAGTCACCGGCTACTTCCACGACCCCAAGATCGCGGTCGTGCAGACTCCGATGGAATACTTGAACCACGATTCGGTCCTGCACTCGTCAGACGGGCGCCACGAGCGGGGTTTCGCAAACGAGGTTCTGGGCCCAGCTCGAAATCACATGGGTGGAGCCCTTTGGGAAGGATCGGCGAGCCTGATCCGTCGGGTTGCATTCGCGACGGTCGGAGGAATCGCAACCGACTCCACCACCGGCGAGCTGCAGACAACGATGCGGCTTCAGGCCGCTGGCTGGAGCACCAAGTACCACGCCGAACCAATCGTCCAAGGCCTAGCACCCCACAACCTTTCCGCCTTCCTGCGCCAGCGCGAACGGTGGGCCCGCGGGCACCTCGGAGTGCTGCGCACCGACGACGATCCCATCCGCAAGCGTGGGCTGACGGTTCGCCAGCGTGTCTGCTTCTCACATCTGTTGCTCGACTACCTGCAGGCGCCGATCGACCTCGCCTTGGTCACATTGCTCGGCATCGTGTTGTGGACCGGAGAGGCGCCGTTGAACGCTTCGCTCGTCGGGATTGCCACGATCTGGCTTCCCGCGTTCGCTCTGCGGTCGCTCGCCGCAGTCGCTCTTTCGCGGGGGCGGATCGGGTTCGGAGAGACGGCGGCACGACGGATGTTGACCCTCGAAATCCACCTGAAGGCGTTGGGGGCCGCGGTGAGCAGACGCTCGGGTCGGTTCGAACCCGTTGCCAGAACGGGTGTCGACGAGGGTGGCCTCGACGTGATCGAACATCTTCGCCTGTTGACGGCATTGACCCTCGTCTTGGAGACGATTCTCGCCGCCAGGATGCTCGACGCCCTCATCGGGTGGCCGCTCGAATCGATGCGCGGTCTGGCTCTGATCGCCTCGTCCCTGACAGGCGCGACCGTTCTTTGGATCGCGCTGCAGGTTCTCGGGGTCTTCGTTCGCAGACGCCAGCACCGGAGCCAGTACCGCGTGGACGTCGATCTCGGTGCCTACGCAAACGGTCGTCTGGTCAAGATCAGCGACCTGACACCAGACGGTGCAGGTTTCGTGTCAACCGAGTCGTTCGCGCCCGGAACCAAACTGTCGCTCAGGTTCCGACTCGCCGACGCGAGTGGAGGCGCCACCGACCTCGAGTTGCGGGCCGTCGTCAGGAACCAGCTCCCGAACCAGACGAGGAGTCGCTTTCGGATCGGCTGCCGATTCGTCGGTGTGTCCAATGATGAGCGGGATCTGATCACCGAGTTCACATCGGTCGTGCGCCCGTATCAGCTGCTTCGAGGCTGATCCACGCCGAGGCTCCGGGACCGGAGCAGGTTCAATGGGTCGGATCCCAGTCGAGTTCAAGCGCCAGGTCGTAGACCCTCCGGCGACCGATTCTGAAATCGCTGGTCACCACAACAACCGCACTTCGCCTGTCGAGACCGAGCGCTCTGCGCTGCTCGAGAGCGGTGACGATCTCGGAGTCGCCCTTCGCATCCTCCGGTGGTGCCGGCCCCACAACGATCACGACCTCTCCTCGAGGATCGGTGTCGAACATCTCGATGACCTGGGCAATCGTTCCCCGCACAACCTGCTCGTGGAGCTTCGTCAGCTCTCGGCAGACAGCGATCGGCCTCTCCGCATCACAAGCGTTGCCGAGCTCGACCAATGTCGCTCGCAAACGTTTCGGCGACTCGAACAGGATCGACGTGCAGCTGCTGGAGGCCACGCCACCGATACGGTCCGCTCTCGCCCGACCCTTCCTCGGGAGAAATCCCTCGAATACGAACCTGTCGGTGGGAAGGCCGGACACAACCAGCGCAGCAAGCGACGCAGACGGGCCCGGGATGGCAATCACCTCTATGCCGGCTTCGATCGCAGCCCCGACCAGGGCCTCGCCGGGGTCCGAAACCGCCGGCGTGCCGGCATCGGAGACAAGAGCCACATCTTCACCTGCGAGCAGCCGCTCGATCAGCCTCGCACCGCGGGTGGCCTCCGTGTGGGCGTCTACCCTCACGAACTCGGAGCGAGGAACACCCAGCAGCTCGAGCAGCTTGCCTGTGCGTCTGGTGTCCTCACATGCGATTACTGCAACGTCGGCGAGAGTGCGCCTGGTTCGCGCCGACACATCTTCGAGGTTCCCGATCGGCGTTGCGACAACAAACAGGGTCATGAACCCGCCTTCTGGTCGGCCCACCGGGCCTCCTCCGTGCGGCTC
>JAAETH010000508.1 GCA_024228575.1 Actinomycetes bacterium | reverse complement strand
TGCTCACCGCCGCAGTAATCGGCGTGAACCTCGTCAGCAAGATGACCGGCGATCCCAACGAGATCGGCCGGATGATCGACGCCATCACCGATACCGTCACCGCCTGGCAGGGTGCCGGAACCTAGCCCCATGGTGGCCGTGAACTCGGGCCCTGGCAGCGGCCAGGATGGCCGGATGCCTTCCGTCTCGGGCCTTGCGTGGGAGACTCTCGGTTGCCACCCTCTCCAAGCTTGCGTTGCAGGTGGTTCGGAGAAGCGCTCTTGGTGGTCGAGTACGCGTCGGACGACGCAGTCCGGCCTGATGGGGGAGACGCGCCATGGCGACGTTGAGCAGGGTAGTAGTGGTTGTGAGCATCGCCTTCTCGGTGACCGTGTTGTTCCTCACCCTCAGCAAAGCGAAGCGCGAGTCGCGTATTCGCCACTGGATCGAATACGCGAGGGTCGCTGTTGGCCTCGGTGGAGCGGTGTTGCTCGGTGTGATCGTCGGTGTTCAGACTCCGCTGGTTCTCGCCGTTGCGGCTGTGGTGGTGGGGATCGCTATCGGCTACTTCCAGGGGCAGCAGACGACGGTTTCAATTCGGGAGTCGAAGTTGTGGGCCAAGCGCACGATGTGGGGTATTGCTGTCTGGGCAGCGGGTCTCGTGGCGATGCAGGTCGCCGGACTTGGGTCTCGGACTGGCATCTTCAGGCTCGGGCAGGCCATCAGCATGTTCTCGATCTCGGTCGGTCTCGGACTGATCGTCGGTAGGAGACCGATCGAGCAGCGCGCTACTGCCGAGAACACTGTCGCAGAGGTGCACCCATGACTGCCCGCAGGGTCCGCTGGGCGTGCCTGGCAGTTGGCTTGGCCGTCATTGCCATGGTTCCGGTTCTTGGCACCGATGCAGTCTCAGCCCAGCAGGGCGGGGACCTTCCCTTTCCGTGGGTGTTCGAGGGCGAGGGGGTCTACCACGTCGAGGCATCGCTCCAGTTCGGAGCGCAGGGCTCATACTCCCTGGATGTGCCACTCGACCTGACGGTGACGCTGAATGACGATGGCACCATCGAGTACCGGTCGCTCGCGGAGAAGCAATCGACACGGAGGCTCGCCAATTGTACGAACGGCCAGTTCGCGACGCTGCCGAACGACAGGGAACCCGTACTGGACACATACTCGGGCACTCACTCGAACGGGACGGTCCATGTTGTCACCCCCGGCACACTCACGTTTGATGCGAACTTCACGGCTTCGGAACTCACGGGAGGCTATGAGGTCAGCGGGAGCACCGATTGCGACGGAGCTGGCACCCATGCATGGCGGATCGTCGTGTCCTTCACATTGCCACGCGTTTCGCCGGTGGTAGCGACCACGACCACTGCGACTCCGACGACCGCAGCGGTCACCTCCACGGTTGCCTCGACGCCGACCTCGACCGAACCGACGAGCGTCGACACAACCGTGGCGGACGAGACGTCGGAGGAGACGGTCGCGTCCAGCGAAGATGCACAGGAGTCCGACGACGGCTTCATCACAGACGAAGAGGCGCTCGCCGCGAGCATCGCTGCAGCCCTCATCATCCTGATCATGTCCGGGCTCACCCTCGCCGAGGCCGGAGTGGCACTCACCGAGATGTTCGGCGAGGCCGGGGCACGTGTTGCAGCAACGCTCGGATCGCTCGATGAGGAACTGGCCGGCAAGCCTCGCGCCGAGCCGGAATGGCTGGACCCCACCGAAGAGGAACCGTCGAGCGAGAGTCAAGGACCGGCGGTCGACCCGGACACCGCTGACGTCCTGGCAGGCCAGGCGATGGACCGCACGGGCGACGACATTGCAGGTGCTCCCGAGACGGAGGCAACCATCGATGAGATCGAGGCCATCCGCGACCGCATTCGCGCTGGCACGTACACCGACGAGGACGTTGATCGTCTGGTCGAGCTGCGGGATCGTCCGGCTGACGCGCCCAGCCCCGACATGAACCCCGAGCGTGCCGACACCCTTGCTCGCCAAGGCGAGGACAGGCTCGTCGACGATGCCGGAAGAACAGTGGCACTCGAGCCGCTGCTCGATGAGATCGACGAGATCCAGGAGCGCATTGCCAGTGGTGACTACACACAGGCTGACATCGATCGGCTTCGTGGAATCAGGGATTTCGCTGCTGGTACGAACGAAGCGCGCGATGCAGCCGACGACGTCTTCCGGGCCGCCGAAGACGTGTTGCTCCAACAGGGTGAGCTTGCCGCCAACCTCGGCCACGCGGCGTCGAAGGCTGCGATTGGGGTTCTCGCCGAGGCCCAGTTCGGGCCCGTTGCCGGCCGCTTGATCAGCGCGACCTACGGGGGCGTGACCGACGCGATCCTCAACAGGGGCTTGGGAGCGGACAAGGCCCTGTCGATCGGGATTCTCAACGCGGGCTCAGAGCTCGTGATGGGAGGCATGGCCGAGCGGCTGAAGGACGCCGCGGGCCTGACCCGGGTCACAGGCAACTCGATGACAGCGGGCGTGACGTCGGCGATGCAGAACTACGCCGAGCAATACATCCGACACAACGGCGACACCAGCAAGATCAATATGGATCAGGTGTGGACCGCGGGCAAGACGAGTGCGATGCTGGCGGGTGGGGCCGAGATGGCAGCCGGGCCGCGGGTCCCTGATGGTGACCTTGGGGGAACACCGACCAGCTCGACACTCTCCGACGACGTCACCCCGCCAACGAGCAGCCTCGGCGATGATGTTGCGACAGCGCGTTCTGCCCCGGCTTCGGGAGCGGTAGCGCCCGAAGCGCCCACTCCGTCCGCTCGGACCAGCGGTGGTCGTTCTCCGGTCGATGGCACTGACTTCGGTGATGAGGCAGCGGCCACCACGCGACAGGCCCCGGTCGGTGGCTCCCCAGGGGCTGATGACGTGGGCACAGCGTCGCGGTCGACCGGTGGCGCCGACGACGTTGCGCCTTCGGGCTCAGCGCAAGGGGCGAGCGACGGGCCTCCTGCCCGCACCACCACCGCTGCCTCGGAACCTGCACCCGAGGTTCCGACTGCCCGCGGACCCGAGACCGATACAGGTGTGCTTGATGGTGGTGATCCTGGGGCGACGGTGGTCGATCCGGGTCGGCCGGCTGTTGGTGATGGTGTTCCTGTGTCGTCGGCGGTGCCGGTGGGGTCCGAGGTTGATGAGGAGTTGACGCAGGAGGCGTTGGATTTGTTGGGTGCGCGGCAGAGGCGTGATTCGGGGGTGCCGTTGCCTGATGATCCTGTTGGGCGTGCTCATGAGCAGGGTTTGCGTGATGATTTGGCGGCCCATGAGCGGAG
>JAAETH010000507.1 GCA_024228575.1 Actinomycetes bacterium | reverse complement strand
TACGGCAGTACGGCCTCGTCCAATGCAGTCGCCATCGGCACCGGGGGCCGGGGAGGGTCGAACCCGGCTGAGTCCTTCATCAGCCCCTATGGGATGACGACCGTTGGTAGCTACGCCATGTACGCCAACCTCCACATGGAGCGCTACGGCACCACTTCAGAACAGTTGGCTGAGATTGCGGTTGCCATGCGCTACCACGCCTCGCTCAACCCGAACGCCAAAATGCGAACCCCGATAACGGTCGACGACGTGATGTCGAGCCGGGTCATCTCGACCCCCCTCCACCTCCTCGACTGCTGCATCATCAGCGATGGGGGAGGGGCCGTCGTCGTCACCTCGGCCGAGCGAGCCCGTGACCTGGCGACCAAGCCCGTCATATTGAGGGGAGCGGGAGAAGCCGCAACCCACCAGGAGATCGGCCAGTCCGACCTGTTGACCATCGCAGCCAAGCAGTCGGGGGAGAGCGCCTTCGCCATGGCCGGCGTGAGCCGGGCCGACATCGACATGGCCATGATCTACGACTCATTCACCATCACCGTCCTGGCCACCTTGGAGAACCTCGGGTTCTGCAAGCCTGGCGAGGGCGGCGACTTCGTCGGCGGAGGCCGAATCCAACTTGGCGGAGAGCTCCCCATCAATCCCGACGGTGGGGGTCTCTCGTCGAACCATCCGGGGATGCGGGGCATCTTCCTCGTCATCGAGGCGGTCAAGCAGCTCCGAGGCGAAGGGGATGCCCGCCAGGTGGAAGGGGCCGAGCTGGTCTGTGTCCACGGCACCGGGGGCACGATCGGTGACAAGCACTCCGGAGCAACCCTCATCCTGGGAGTCGAATGATGGCTGAGATCGAACACCCAAAGCCCAACGCATCCTGGGAGACCAGGGGCTACTGGGAAGGAGCTGGGCGAGGCGAGATCGTGCTCCAGCGCTGCCGAGCCTGTGGTGTGGTGCAACACAAGCCACGGGGCCTCTGTGTCTCGTGCCTGGAAGGTGACCTCGAACACTTCGTAGCCAGCGGCCGGGGAACCGTCTACACCTATACCGTCACCAATCAG
>JAAETH010000506.1 GCA_024228575.1 Actinomycetes bacterium | reverse complement strand
CGCCCCCACCCCCGGGGCCGCCCCCTCCGGCTTCCCCCGAGTCGATGGGGTCGCCGTCGGCTGAATCGCCGGGCTCGACCGAACCCATGGAGGCAACCTCATGATGAACCTCCTGATGGCCGAATCCATGCGGTTATGGAGTCGGCGCATGACCCGCTTCTTCCCCGCCATCCTGGCCCTGCTGATGGTGGCTGGTGTCGTGATTGCCTATCTGGTGATCTCCAACGACACTGACAACTCGCCGGACTTTGTCATCGACATGGCCGGCGGGGTCGACGCTGGTTCCATCTTGGGGCCCGTGTCCAGCCTGTTGCCGCTCATGGCCTTCGTGATCGGAGCCTCCTACATCGGGGCTGACGTCAAGACCGGGGTGCTGGAACAGATACTGACTTGGGAACCCCGTCGCCTGCGAGTTCTGGCGGCCCGGCTGTTGGCCGCCGGAAGCGGGGTCGCCATCCTGGCTATGGCCCTCGGGGCCTTCCTCGTCGGGCTCTTGTTCGCCCTGGCCGCGACCACGGGAACCGTCGATGGGACCACGGGTGAGCTGTGGGGCAATATCGGCTTGGCCATTGTCCGCCTCGGTTTGGCTTCAGCTCTGTTCTGTGCATTCGGTCTGGGGGTGACGGTACTGGTCAACAACTCGGTCGGTTCGATCGTCGGTTTCGTCATCTACTACTTCGTTGTCGAGTCTCTGACCGCGTTGTTCCTGCGTAGGGTTTCCGTCTACTTGCCGATAACGAATGCCAGCGCTTTCGCAGACGGGAGCGACGTCGAACGGATCGAGGGCAGCGCGTTCGTCGAGGACGTCGCGGTTGTCTCCGTGCACAGCTACCTGGTGGCCGGCCTGTTGTTGTTGGCGTGGACGGCCCTCGCCATCATCGCTGCCGCCATCATCTTCCAGCGGCGAGACATCGCATAGGACCAGGTTTCTGAGCCCCCGAGCGGACCTTCGACCCTGGTGACGGCACCGACACCGCAGCACTATCAGCCAATGGAGACTGACGTCCTCGCTTGTGAGGGGTTGACCAAACGCTTCGGCGATCGAACCGTCGTTGACGATGTCGGGTTCACGATTGCCAGCGGGGAGACCTATGGGCTTCTCGGCCCAAATGGGGCGGGCAAGACCACAACCATCTCGATGGTGTGTGG
>JAAETH010000505.1 GCA_024228575.1 Actinomycetes bacterium | reverse complement strand
GATCCCACCGGAAACCTCCTCCGACCTACTTGCGGTCGCGTTTGGACTTGAGCAGAGCATTGACCGTCGACGCGGACTCGGCCGCCTTGGGCTCCTCTGGTTCTGGCACAGGCGGTGCAGGCACATCGTCGATCGTTGGTGGGGCCGACTTCTCGTCGGGTTCGCTCGAACCAGACACCACCACGCCCGTTCCGCCCACGACCACTCGGCGCCGGAGCCACAACCTCGACAGCACAATTGCCGCAAGCCACAGCGCCGCGGCGAGCGCAAGCAACCAGGTCGACAACACCACGACCCGTCGCCCCGGAGCAAGATCGGCCTCGTCGAATGCCTGCCCAGCTTCGATCTCGCCCCGACCTCCTGTCAGATCGCTTAGCTGCTGAAGCACCGCCCTGTCGACACCTCCAGGCCGGTATTCGGCCGAATACGAGAGGCTGGCGACATCGGCCCCCAAACCGCTGGCACCGGTGGACGTGATGACGCTGGCGCTGACCGCATGGGCGCCAGGTTGTTCGAGACGGAGGGTTCCTTCGAAGGTGCCACCCGCGGTGCGGGCCAGCTGGATCGTGCGAGCGACGCCGACCGGATCGGTGACGACGGCGTCGACTCGACCGGCCGTCTCGTCGGCCGCGTCGGCAACGATCCTCAGCTCGTCGCCGTCGACGACCGTGCGAACACTGCCCGCCGTGAACTGGGGGAACGTGTCGCGGACCAGCGTCGACCAGAAGTCGACATAGCCGTCCCAGTCGACCCACGCCTGCCCCCAACGGAAGCCGGCGTCGGAGGTCCACGCCGTCGAACGGCCGAGTCCAGCCTGCCATGTAGCCAGCAGCGGATCGTCCTCGTCGCCGATGGTCAGAAGGGTTCTGGCAGAGGGTTGAGCGGTCGTGGCCACGAACCCGAACAGGGACGGTGTTGCGTCGAGCCCAGACGTGACGGCCGAGACGCCGGTGACCGTCGGAAGAAACTCGCCCTCGTTGATGAACGACCGCGACGCAATGACCGACTCTTGCACCAGGATCTCGGGGACGCGGGTCAGGTCGCGACCCGGGTAGAAACGACCTCCGCCCGCAACGGCTATCGGCTTGAGTTCGCGAGCTGCTCCCTCGCCGGTCGCTACGACCGACACCGTGATCCCTTCTGCCAATAGGTCGGCTGCGTCGTCGGCCAACTGTGCCAAGGCCGCGGGCTGGGTGAACCCATCGCTGAACAAGATGATGTGTTTGAGACCGGCGTTGCTCTCGCGTAGGGCTTCGGCCGCGGTGGTGAGGGTGTCGGACAGATCGGTCTGTCCCGCGGGGTTGATGGTCGACAGACCGGCACTGACCACATCGGCCGACGGCACCTGTTGAAGATCGATGAGCCAGCGCGCCTCGGTGTCGATACCGAGAACTCCGACCTCGTCGTCCGCGTGGAGCGCGTCGATCGCCCTGACGGCACCGGTTCGAGCAATGTCTGTCTTGGTGACACCACCCGGCAGTCGGGAGGTATCGCTGAACCCCTCGGCGCAATGACACTCGCCCATCGACTCGCTGGTGTCGATGGCCAACACCTGGGCGACGGTTCGCCGCCGGCGCGGGTCGAGCACATCGCTGACGACCGGAAGCACCGACTCGAGCAGGCTGTCGCGGTACTCGCCCATCCCGTAGGACTGGGGCCCTCCGACCGTGACCAATCCGATGCCGAGATCGCGCGTTGCCGCGACAATCGCCGACATCTGGAGAGCGGACAGATCCTGGGCGTCCACGTCGACCAGAACGATGCTGTCGTAGGCGGCCAGTCGATCGAGTGATGGAAGGTCGAGCACCCCAATCTTGTTCACGTCGAGCCCGCCCGACGCCAGTCCGTTGATCAGGGTGTCGCTCGAGCCGGACGAGCCCTCGACCACGAGCACACCCGCCGGTCCCTCGATCTCGACAGCGGTTCTGGCCACATCGTTCTGCGGCCGATCGTCGAGTGCGACATCGACCGAGATGTCGTACGACGCGAGACCGCCGCCCGGCGTTTCGTCGCGAAGTGTCACCGACGTGCGTCCCGCCCGAAGCATCACGTCGGCGGTGTCGGCGACCTCGCCGTTGCGCCGCAGCGTGACCAATGCTGGTTGAGCCGCGGTCGACTCGACCGTCGCGGTCAGGGCGACGGCCTCACCCTCGGCCACGCGGTCGGGCCCGGCCACAGAAACAACCGACGCGTCGGTGCGGTCGGTGACCGAGATCGGTATGTAGTCGATCTGTACACCCCGATCGGCGAGCCGAGCCGCCTCGGCTGCAGCATCTCCGATCGTCGGTCGTCCATCTGAAACCACCACGATCCTGCGACGGGTGTCGTCGGTCAGAACCGCACCAGCCAACCGCAGGCCGGCCGCCAGGTCGGTGTTGTCCGTATCGACGACGACCGACTGAAGGCGGTCGACCCGGTCGACATCGCCGAGAAGCCGCTCGACGCGGGCACCATCCCCCGCAGCGATAACGCCGATCCTGGCACCGCCGGGAGCCCCCTCGAGGGCCTCCGACACCACATCGATTCCGTCGCTTCGTCCCGTATTACCCACCGAATCGCTTCTGTCGAGGACGAAGACGGTTGCAACGGAGCGGCCATCTCTCGAGATCGTGATTCCGATCATGGCCATCACCGCCACTACTGCCGCCGCGACCCTGAGGGCGTTGGCGAATCGCCACTGACCACTACCCACTCCGACCCTTCGGCGCGAGACGAGCAACTCGGCCACAGCAACAGCAACTGCGACAGCGATCAG
>JAAETH010000504.1 GCA_024228575.1 Actinomycetes bacterium | reverse complement strand
GGGGACGACCTGCATGACCGCCACCTCGCCGTCGACGATCGTGTCGATGAAGCGGTTGGGGTCGAGGATCGTGTCCTGGTCGATCAAGATCGTTTGGCCGCCGACCAGCAGGGCCGACAATAGCTGCCACAGCGAGATGTCGAAGCACTGGGGTGCGATCTGGGCCACAGCTTCCCCATCGCCGATCTCCAGATCGTCAACCTTGGCGAAGAGGTGGTTGAGCATGCCAAGGTGTTCGCACATCGCGCCTTTGGGCTCACCGGTGGAGCCGGAGGTGAAGTAGATGTAGGCCAGCTGGTTGCGGGTCACATCGATGTCGAGGTCGCCCTGCGCATGATCCTCGCCATAGGCCACGGCGATATCGATCACGTCCACCGGCGGCACCAGGTGGAGTGCCTGGTCCAGGGTGGTCCTGCTGGCGGCCTCGGTCAGCGCCAGGCCACATTCCGACCGGGCCAACATGGCCGCGATCCGGTCGGCGGGAAAGTGGGGCTCGACCGGCAGGTACACGCCACCGGCCTTAAAGACTGCCAGCACCGAGGCCATCCAGTCGAGGTTGCGCTCGGTCACGACGGCGACCACTCCCTCCCGTTCGAGGCCCTGGGCTCGCAGGGCCCGACCTAGCCGGTTCGCTTGGGCGTTGAGCTCGGCGTAGGTCCAGCACACGTCACGGTAGACGGCGGCGACGGAGTCGGGATGGGTCCTCACCCGGTCCTCGAAGAGTCGGTGGAATCGTTGGTCGGGAAGCGATCGGG
>JAAETH010000503.1 GCA_024228575.1 Actinomycetes bacterium | reverse complement strand
GCCAATACGCTCATTCTCGAAGATCACCGCACTACATTCTTTGATCTCCCCCGCCACGAGGACAACGCCCTCGGCGTGGTCACACAGGAACTTGCCGCGCGGTCGTCGACCTTCGTTGGTACGGCCGGCTCAACGTTTACTGGCATGATCCAACGAGCCCACCTGCTACGCGAACCGGAAATGAAGTTCCTCTATACCGCCGACTACACCCCGCCAGGACCCCGGTTCGAGCGTGGACAGTACCTCGACCGTTTCGACGGGGCGTTCTCGTGGAATCGGATCGGCTACCGATGGCCACCTGAAACGCTTGCGTGGTTCCGAGAGTGGCCCGAAGCAGCATGAGGCTCGGCCGATGAGCGATGAACTCTTCACCGTTGTGTGCACCGATGTCAGCCCCGACGCCCGCTGGCAGACCGAGCTCCTGGAGCACACCTGGGCG
Organism: Actinomycetes bacterium; assembly: GCA_024228575.1. GTDB lineage: Bacteria > Actinomycetota > Acidimicrobiia > Acidimicrobiales > Poriferisodalaceae > JAAETH01. The sequence continues at coordinate 273 of JAAETH010000503.1, read as the reverse complement.
CGAGTGGGGATGCCCGGAGAACTGATCCACCTGGCCGCCGTCGACGACCACGCTCTTCCAAAGCACCAGTTTGCGCGCGTCGTCGGCACAAAGTCACGAAGCAACTCACATCCCCGCCTGTCGGGGGACTACATGCCCATGAACCGGCTGCTTTCGCTACAGGCATGGCTCGAGGACGAGCGTCCCGTCGGCACGGTGTTGTTGCTGGACTGCGACATGGTGTTCCGAGCGCCGGTCCACCAACGATCGTCGCCAGGCGCACCATTGTTCCAG
>JAAETH010000502.1 GCA_024228575.1 Actinomycetes bacterium | reverse complement strand
GGGCGATGGCTACTTCCCAGCACGGGGAGCGCCCCAGGACCTGCTCGACCTGGCCCGCTCGACGGCGGAAGCCAACGGGCGCGACCCCGAAGCCATCGAGATCACCACCCAGCTACCCGACAACCTCGACGAGATCCCAGCTCTGGCCGCCCGCGGAGTATCGCGCCTCCTGGTTCCTGTCTCGCCCATGGCCGGGTTGACCACCGTGATCAAGAACCCCGACGATGCGTCATCGTGGGCGGACACCATCGAACGCTACGCCGACCTCTAGGAGACCCCCATGACCGATCCTCTCGTTGTCAGACAAGATGCCGACGGTGTCGCCACCCTGACCCTGAACCGACCCGAGAAACTGAACGCCCTGACCCCAGCAGTGTTCATCGAACTGCGCCAGCATGTCGACGCCCTGGCCGACGATGAGTCGGTCGGGTGCGTGATCTTGGGCGGTGCTGGCCGATCGTTCTGCGCTGGCAATGACCTGGGCGGCATATCTTCCGGGCTCAAGGCCCCCACTCCCCACTTCCAGGCCGAGACCATCGACGCGCTCGAAGCATTGCCCAAGCCCACAATCGCCAGAATCCAAGGCCACTGCTTCACCGGTGGATTAGAGCTCGCCCTCGGCTGCGATCTTCTGGTAGCAGCCGAGACGGCCCAGCTCGGCGACACCCACGGTCAATGGGGCCTCATCGCCTCCTGGGGTATGACGATAAGGCTGCCCGAGCGAGTGGGGGTACCCAAGGCCAAGGAGCTGATGTACACGGCCCGCCGCATCTCGGGAGTCGAAGCCGCCGCCATGGGCCTGGTCAATACCGCAGTGCCCGAGGATGTCCTGGATACAGCCACCGCTGACCTGGCGGCCGAGATCGTGGCCAACTCATGGGACACCAGCACCTTCGACAAGGCCATCCTGAGCGATACCCGAGACATGGCTCGGCCCGACGCCCTGGCCTATGAGCGCTCGCACCCCTATGGCAACCCCCGGGACATGGCCGAACGTATGGCCGCAGGGGGCCGCTAGGGGCTAGAGGCCTTCGCTCAAGGGCCAGAGATCGGGGAACTCGGCGTCACGGTTCTCCATCTTGGCCATGAAGGCTTCGGCCATATCGTCGGTGTCGAACATCGCCGCGTTCCAGTTGGCGATGTACTCCAGACCGTCGGCCACACTGTGGTCGCGGGTGTAGCCCATGGTGGCCTTGGTACCCCAAACCGCCATTGGGCTCTTGGAAGCGATCTCGGCCGCTATTC
>JAAETH010000501.1 GCA_024228575.1 Actinomycetes bacterium | reverse complement strand
TACTCCGCCGCGGTGGCGAGTGGCTCCCTGGCCATCCCGATCATGAGCTCATTGCCCGGCGCTACCTTCGCTACGGGGGTCTGGCTCGCCAAGCGTTGGCTCGCTTGGCCGAGACGGCCGACGACCCTGACACCATCGATGAGCTCAACGATCGGGCGGAGGAGACGGTCGAACGGCCCCTCAGCCTGAACCAGCAACGGCACGACGCCGTGATGGGTGCGGTGGTCGCCGCGGGCGGGGGCAAGGTGGTCGACCTCGGCTGTGGGGAGGGGCGCCTCTTGTCTCGACTGCTTGCTGAACCAGGTGTTGTCGAGGTGCTGGGAGTCGATGTCTCGATCCGGGCCCTGGAGCGGGCCGAGCGTCGGTTGCGGTTGGACCAGTTGTCGGAACGTCGTCGGGAACGGATCAGGCTGGTCCAAGGGGCTCTGACCTATCGTGACCATCGACTCGATGGGTTCGACGTGGCAGTAGTCATGGAGGTCATCGAGCACATCGACCCCGAACGCCTCGACGTCTTCGCCCAGGTCCAATTTGAGCAGGCTGGACCTCGCACCGTGATCGTCACGACCCCGAACCGGGAGTACAACGTCCACTTCGACCGGTTGGATCCAACCAAGCTGCGACACGGTGACCATCGATTTGAGTGGGACCGGGACCAGATGGCAGCCTGGGCGGCCGACATCAGCGACCGCTATGACTACCGGGTGGCTCATTCTGGCATCGGGCCCGATGATTCGGCGACGGGTCCTCCGACCCAGATGGTCGTGTTCAGCCGATGAGTGATCAGAACTAC
>JAAETH010000500.1 GCA_024228575.1 Actinomycetes bacterium | reverse complement strand
CTCAGCTTCTACGCGCCGTACGAGAGCAAGGGCGCCTGGTGGCTCGACATCATGGACGAGCTCAAGGCTGTCTAGGTGAGCCCTGCCGGGCGGTTGGCGACGGTTGTCGTGGTCGACCGGGCGGGGCGGGTTCGTGGAGCGACGGCGCCGACCCGGGTCGCCATGCCGTGGCTTCAGGAAGTGGGACCCGTCACCACTGTCGTGCCCGGCTCGACCGCGCTCCGGCTGCTCGAGGCAGGCCCGGAACCACATACCGGCGCCGGCCGCACGGCGACCTAGATGGTGTAATGGGGCGGCCCGATCGCGACCGATCTGATGGCGTGGGACGGAGGTGTCGACGCACACCCCCTACGAATGCCGTGGGCGAGAGCGGGTGGGCCAGACGGCGACCTGGATTGGGTGCGCTCGGTGGTAGCGGTCGCCGGAGAGCCGCGCCAACATCGGTCGTGGAATCTGTCGGCCATCTGGTCGATGCCCACCTGGTCGAACTGGGCATCCCCGACCTGAGGACCCCCGCGCTTCAGGGTGAACTCGACCAGCTGCTCGACCTCGTCGCTCACAACGCCATGGCTGCCGAGGCAATCGCTCATTGGGTCCAACGGTGGGTCGAGCACACGGAGAGCCATCAGGTCGCCGACCTGTGGCCCCGGCTGAAGCCCGTCGCGCTCCTGCAGACAGCGTGGGTCTACCAGCGGTTCCTGGACAACATCGAGCCTTCCGAGCACATCTACCACCGCGACGAGGTTTCGGCGACCATCAAGGCTGCCCTGTGAGTAGCACTGCCGGTTCGGACGCCTTCTGCGCTGGCAGTCGGTGGGTGACCGCCGTCTAACCGGTCTCCGGGTGCATGATCGCCTGCCGTCGACGCCAGGCGAGGAGGACGCCTCCGAGGGCCACGAAGCAGGTCCCGATGAGAGCGAGAACCGTTGGGTCTGTGCCGGTGTGGGCAAGCAGCTCCGAGCCAGGTGGAGTCCATGTATAAACGCCTCCTCCAAGCTCGACCGCAATAACTGAGTCACCGGCACCAGCGAGGTCCCACAGCAGTAGATCAGTGGGCTGTTCGGTCCAGTTGAGGCCGTCCGTTGAGGACACGAGGGCGATTGGCCGCATGCCACCTTGGCTCGAACCAGAGTGGATGGCCACACCCACGAACCCGAGGTTGGTGCTGGTCATGGGGAAGGTAGGCCCGACCTGAGAACCACGAGCGAAGGACGTTTCGATCCATGAGTGCCCGCCGTCCGTGGATGTCCACACTCCACCTTCTCGGGAGAACACGAGGGTGTCGCCGCTGGCAACGAACGACTGGCGTGGTGCGAAACGGCCTGCCAACAGTCGCTCCGGCAGCGTGGCGAAGTTGGCCCCGGGCGACGCAGAGTTGTCGGGGGACTCCACCGATGTCCAGACAAGGCCGTCGACCGTGGCGAAGACTGTGACTTCGCGCTTGCCGGTGAGCGCCACCCATCCTCCGGCCACAGCGGCCAACTCGATCGCCCAGCAACCGGACTCGATACTCGACTGCGACCATTCACGGCCGTTCTCGGAGAACCATACGAGAGCGGGGCAATCATCTACGACGACGACTGCGAATCCCTGATCGCTTGCGCTGATCTGCTCGACTGCACCATTGGTCAGGGTCGACAATGGCAGGTTCTCGGGATCGATCCGATCCCAGGTCCTCCCGTCGGGCGAGTACCAGATATACGGCGGATACTCTGTGCCCGCGCTGACTGAATTCGGCCTGGCAACTGCGACGAACCCCTTGGCACTGGCATCGAGATCGACAACGGAGACCCCCGAACCTGCCGGGAGGGCGATCGGCTCCCACGAGACCCCATCGACGCTGTGGAGGCCATCGCCCCCGCGGCTCGTTCCGAGCACCACGTAGCCAAGCTCAGGGGTCCCGGCGACCACACCCCCCCAAGCACCCCCCGACGTTGCCCGGAGTTCCCAGCCAGCAGAGTAGTCGGGAGGGTCAGCAGATCCCTGAGCGGCCAAACGCATCGGGCTGATCACCAGCAGGGCAACTACGACAACTCCGAATCCCGCCAGGTGCCTGGGCATCTCAATACCTCCGGCCGCTCGTATCGTCATTGTGCGTCTCACCAGCTGCGCAGACAAGGGACCTTCTCCCCCTCGGCATTCCAGACCGCCTGTTCGGGAACGCTCGTCAGGCCTTCAGGACTTCGGCGAGAACATCGGTTTGAAGTGCATTTTGTGGTCTGCCCGGCGGGGGCGAGATGGACCTCGTTCTAGGCTCGTCTGGATGAGCGATGGAACCGAACCAGAAGACCTGTGCACTTACACGGTCGACGAGGGTGTTGCCGTTCTGCGGTTCAACCGGCCCGAACGACTGAACGGGATGACCGGCGCCTGTGCGGGGGCTGGCCTTGCCTATGCGCTGCAGTGTGACCTGCGGTTCGCCGCCGAGGGGGTCAAGTTCACGACCGCCTTCAGCCGCCGTGGGCTCATCGCCGAGTACGGCATGGTGTGGCTACTCGACAGCAT
>JAAETH010000499.1 GCA_024228575.1 Actinomycetes bacterium | reverse complement strand
GCCTGTTCGACGCAGCGCTGGCGATCCCCGGACTCGGTGAGGAAACGCGGGAGAGCTTCGCCAGGCGACGCACAATTGCGGCACGGATGTAGCCCACCACTACCCACATCCACATCGATCCGTCAGGGATCTTTCTCTGGATTTCCAGCCGTTTCATTTGTGATGGAACGTATGTTCTGGTAGTGTTCTGTGGGTGAGGGGAATGGTTGTGCCCTTCTATGGGGCCGAAGAACTCGACAACATGGAACGCCACACACTCGACGCGTTGTTGGGTCGTCAACGTTTCGTGCAGGCCCGCATCGACGGCCACGAAGCGTTGTTGTTGTCCGCGATCGACAGGGCTGACCGGCGGGCCTCCAAACGCGGCAAAGCCGACACCGAAGAGACCGACAGTCAGGCTTCGGACGGCGGCGAAGATGAGGATGATTCGACACCGCCTCCGTCGCGAAAGGCTCAACGCGAAGCAGCTGAACGTGCCCGACGCCTCCAAGCCCACCCCGACATTGCCGCTGCTCTGGCCGAGGGGCGTATCAACACCGAACAAGCAGACGCGATCGCCAAGGCCGACCTACCAGCCGACGTCAAGACCCGACTGCTCGACGATGCCTACCGTCAGAACGCGGACGAAACCCGCGACGCTGTCACCCAAGCCGTGAAGGACGCCGACCGAGACTGCGCGGAGAAACGTTTGAAGCGCCAGCGCAAAGCCCGCCGCGGGTCGTGTGGCATCAACGACCAGAACATGATCTGGATCAACGCCGAACTCGACCCGGT
>JAAETH010000498.1 GCA_024228575.1 Actinomycetes bacterium | reverse complement strand
GAGCAGATAGTTGCCGGGGTGTGGGTCGGCGTTGAAGGCCAGCTGACGGTTCAGGCTGCGAAAGACGAACCGGTAGAGGATTTCGGCGTAGTGGTCGCGCTGGTGTTGGTCGAGTTCGAACACGTCCTCGAACGGCCTGCCCGCGACAAATTCGGTGGTCAACACGGTCGCTGACGAGAGCACGTCGATCACGCGGGGAACCCAGATATGGGGGTGTCCGGCGTAGTACTCGGCGAAGGCGTGCTGGTTCAGGGCCTCATGTTCGTAATCGAGTTCCTCGAGGATACGGTCTCGAAGTTCCTCGACGAGCGTCGAGGAGTCGAGCCCGGGGAACACAAGTCCGAGAATTCCGGCGAGTGTTTTTGTGTTGTCGAGATCGGCCGCGATCGCGTCGGCGATGCCGGGATACTGGACCTTGACGGCAACATCGAGGCCATCGCGAGTGGTGGCGCGGTGGACCTGTCCGATCGACGCGGCCGCGATCGGCTCTGGATGGACGTGCTCGAACAGGGTCAGCAGGGGACGTCCGAGCGAGCGTTCGATCTCGGTCAGCGCCAGATCGCCAGACATCGGTGGAGCGTCGCTGTGCAACTCGGCGAGGGCTATACGCATGGGTTCTGGCAATCCGTCGTCCAGGTAGCTGGCCATCTGGCCGAGCTTCATCAGGGCACCCTTCATCTGGCCCAATGAATCGACTACATCGCGGGCTTCGCGCAGCTCCAGTTCGGCGACGAGGCGGCGCCGTCGTTCGTCTGAGCCGAGGCGTGCCCTGACGGCGGTGAGCGCTCGGTCGACACCGCGCCTCGCGCCCAGTTTGGCCATCTGGGTGGTGCGCTGACTCCGCGAGGAATGAGCGATTGGGTGGATGTCGTGTTTGTCACCGTATCGCCGGGCAGTACGTGCGACGGCTACGGCGCAGACAACCGCTGTGGCCACCTTCAAGGACGTGTCTGTCGAAACCACGGCAAAAGGGTACGGGCGATGGGCGTGGTCTATGGTGCGGGAATGAGTGATGTGGCTGGTAAGCGGATCCTCGTCACGTGTGCCGACCTGTTCATGGGGCCACCGGTGGCCGCCCACCTGGCCGATCTGGGTGCAGACGTCGTCACCGATTTCGACGACCTGCGAAGCCCCGACGAAGCCGGTGATCTGATCGAATCGGTTGGCGAACTCGATGCCGTGTTCGCCAACTTCGACATTGCCGCCTACGGGGCGGCGACCGTCGACATCGAGGACGAGGCCTGGTTGGAAGGCTTCGACGCTCTGGTCCATCCACTCATGCGCCTCGTTCGCGCTGTCGCTCCGTCGATGATCAAACGCGGGAGTGGATCGATCGTGGCCATGACCAGCTCGTCGCCATTGCGGCGAATGAGGCCGCACGCCGTTTCTTATGTGACGGCGCGGGCAGCTCAGAACGCGTTTGTACGTTCTGCGGGGCACGACCTGGCCAAATACGGGGTGAGGCTCAACGCAATTGCGCAGAACTTCGTCGAGAACGACAGCTACTATCCGCCATCGATCAGGCAGAACGAGCGCTTCGTCGCCCGCCTCGAGCGTGAGGTACCGGCCCGGCGACTCGGCAAGCCGGTCGAGACTGCGGAGTTGGCAGCCTTCCTGCTCGGTGGCGAATCGTCTTTCATCTTCGGTCAGGTGCTCAGCCAGGACGGTGGGTGGAGTTGAGCTCCCTCGAGGTCGTCATCTGGTCCGACTATCTCTGCCCTTGGTGTTACCTGAACCAGGAGCGAGCCAGGCGGCTCGAAGTCGTTCACGGAATCAAGGTGCGGTGGATGCCATACGAGCTACACCCCGATGTTCCGGTTGGGGGTCGGTCGATCGTCAGCGTCTACGGGAAGGGTGATGCCAAGCGAGCGCAGACGTCGCTTCAGCGCTTTGTCGAAATGGCTAAGAACGAGGGTTTGCCTTTCAGGCCTCCATCCCGCGTGCTGCCGACCAGAATGGCCCATCTGCTGGCGACCCATGTGGCAGCCGTTGAGCCGGAGAGATTTGCGGACCTTCATCACCGGTTGTTCGACGCGGTCTGGGTGAGCGATCTCGACATCACAGATCTGGAGGTTCTGACCGGTCTCGCCGGCGCTGTGGGTGCCGATCCTGTCGCCGCTGCTGAGGCGGTCGTGGCCGAGACCCATGCCGACGACCTGGCCAGATCCCGCGAAGAGGCGATGGAGAACGGTGTGGTGGGTGTTCCGGCAACCATGTTCCCTAGCGGCTTCGTCCTACCCGGGTTCCAGGATTGCGCAACCACCGACCGCATCGCAGAAAGAATCATCGAGAGGTCGACTTCCTAGTGGATGTTCGCGGAAGTGATGTGGCTGTGGTCTCGTCACCGAAGATTGCTGCGGTGGTGGGCGTGAACCGAAATGAAGGGCTCGACGGGCTCGGCGACCGACCATTTGTCTCCTGAGCGGCGTAGGGACCGTATGTCGATGCCAGAGGTCGCCACACGAACCCGACAGCCAAAACACTTCCGCGCGTGACCCTGGGTTGGGGCTGTCAGCGGACGCGTCTTGTCGACTCAGTGTGACCGAGCAAGTGACAGAGCGTGGCGAAACGCGCCCGCGGGCGCGTCTGGTCGACCAACCGTGACCGAACCACCACCCACCGTCACCTAGCCCGCGGAACTACTCATCTACTGCATCGCCGAACCGAGCGCAGCACGTGCCGGAGTTTGTGCGGTCCCCGCGTCCGCGGACGCGTGAAGGTCACCCACCGCAGGTCTGTCACCGCCAACAGTGACGCAGACGCAGGGTCATGTCCGTGGCGTTCCCTACGGTTGTCCCACCGCCTGAGTAGGCTTTCGAACGTAGCCCGAAGAGGCGATGGCCCACGAGGCGCGATGGCTCGAAAGCCCAGGTTCCCTGTTTGGGCAACGTTTCTTGCAGCAGGGCAGCTGGGCCAAACCGGCAGTCGAAGAGCTCCTCGACACCCGACAGCCACACCACTTCCGAGCGAGACCACGAGGCCGCTCGCCGGCTGGTTTGTGACTGGGGTCGTCCGTGGGTCTACCGTTGGTTCCATGCAGCCGACGTACAGCGCAGATACCCGGGAGTACCGGGCCAAGGTCAGTGCCTTCCTCGACGAGAACCTCCCTGAGAACTGGAGGGGCATCGGTGCGCTCACCGATGTCGAGAAGCTCGAGTTCTCGAAGGGTTGGAGGCAGGTTCTCTCCGACAACGGCTACCTAGCTCCGAGCTGGCCGGTCGAATATGGCGGACCTGGCCTGACCGCACTCGAAAACATCATCATCAACGAGGAGTTCTACAAGCGAGGTGTCCCCACGATGGGCACCAACGACGGCTTCAGCATCACGATGGTCGGCAACACGATCATCCATCGCGGCACCGAGGAGCAAAGGAAGTATCACCTGCCACGGATTCTCGACGGCTCCGAAGTCTGGTGTCAGGGTTACTCCGAGCCCAACGCTGGGTCCGATCTCGCGAACCTGGGGTGCAAGGCAGAGCTCGACGGTGACGAGTGGATCCTCAACGGTCAGAAGATCTGGACCTCGGCGGGTCAATACGCCAACTGGATCTTCGTGCTGGCCCGCACCGCTCCCGAGGTGGCCAAACATCAGGGAATCTCGTTCATGCTGGTGCCGATGGATCAGCCCGGTGTCGAGGTCCGCCCGATCGTCAATATGGCCGGGCACAGCCACTTCAACGAGGTCTTCTTCTCCGATGCCCGTTGTCCCAAGGAGAACGTCATCGGTGAGGTCAACCAGGGTTGGTCGGTGGCCAACACCTTGCTGGGTTTCGAGCGTGGGGCACGGGTCACGGTGGTATCGCTCGGATTTCGCGACGAGCTCGACCGGCTGGTCGAGTTGGCAAAGGAACGAGGTGCAACCTCAGATCCGCTGATCCGACAGCGCCTGGCGAAGGCACATTCGAAGGTCGAGATCATGCGCTATCTGGGCATGCAGGGCCTCAGTTCGTTGCTGGCGGGTGAGGCACCGGGGGCGGGTAGCTCGATCGGCAAGCTCAACTGGAGCAGCTATCACAAGGAGGTCACCGAGCTGGCACTCGACATCCTCGGCAGCGACGCCATGGTCCACGATTCGGATCCGAGCCAGGGTTCGGGCCTGGGCTCGTCTTCTCCTGGGACGCCCAATACTGCGACGTCTTGGATCAACACGGCCTATATGTCGCGGTCGGGAACGATCTACGCCGGTTCGAGCGAGGTGCAGAGGAACATCATCGGCGAACGCATCTTGGGCCTGCCAAAGGAACCCCGCGCCGACACCGGGCCATGGAAGGACACACCGAAGTGATGTGTAGGTGTGTCCTGACCAGATGGGACGGCAAGGACACACCGGAATAGACCTCGGCGGTCGACCGGGGCTAGGTTGTGCTCCCGTGGATGTTGTGGTTGTCGGCGTTTGTGGCGGGTCGGGTTCCGGCAAGTCGTCGTTGGCGGCCGCCTTGGCCGAGAATCTCGGCGACGATGTTGTGGCCGTGTTGCCCTTCGATGCGTACTACCACGATCTGCAACATCTCGAGCTGGCGGAACGTGTTGGCGTCAACTTCGACCATCCAGACTCTGTCGATGCCGAGCTGTTTGCCTCACATCTCGATGCTCTTCGAATGGGTACTGCCGTCGGGGTGCCCGAGTATGACTTCACCAGGCACACGCGTACCGGTGATCACACCCTGGTCGAGGCCAGACCGGTGGTGATTGCCGAGGGGATCTTGCTGCTCTGCGACGAGGTGGTTTCCTCGAGGCTCGACATGACGGTGTTTCTCGACGTGCCCGAACCGGTGCGTTATCGGCGGCGGCTTGCTCGCGACACGGTCGAGCGTGGCCGCGACGAGGTCGACGTTCTGCGCCAGTTCACCGAGTCGGTAGCCCCGATGCACGACCGGTTCGTCCAGCCGTTCGCTCATGGTGCCGATGTGGTTTGGCAGCACCCTTGGGATCTGCGGGCGGCCGCCGAACGCCTGACATCTCTTGTAGACGCCATCGTTCCTGCATGACCTTTCGTCGCGAGACCTGCGAGTCGATGCGGCGGGGGCTTGAGTCATCGTGCACTTCGGCCGACACATAATGCGTGATCACACGCGGCCGTTCCCGGCGGCCCAACCTTCCGTGGACCGAACGAACCCGACCGCGCGCTGAAGACGGCTTGTCGCTGATCGAGACGATTGTCGCGATCTCCCTGTTGGCGATTGCTCTGACCTTGACGATTGGCCCGACCATCTCGTCGTTCACGACCCTACGAAACGCCAAGGTCATCGACGTCGGTGAGAGCCTTGGCCAGGGGCGTCTCGAGGAAGTGCGCCAACTCAACTTTGACGACATCGGAGTGTCTGGTGGAAGCCCGGATGGGGTCCTGACCGGCGTGGAGTTGCGCACGGTGCAGGGGGTCCAGTTCCAGATGACGACGGTCATCGAATGGGTTGGATCTGGTGCTACCGATTCAGGCTTTGACATCACCGGCACTGGAGCCGACGGCGTTCCCGGTAGCACAGATTTCGGCCGCAACTACAAGTGGGTTCAGGTGACCATCGAACCCACCGATGGCAGCATCGATCCGATCGTCTTCTCGACCGCGATCACACCCGACTATGTGTCCTCGGGAAGTGATGGCCTCGGCACCGTGATCGTCGAACTCATCAAACACGAGCCTGTTGGGGGTCAGACCAGTGTGGGCGATTGGCCCCTTGTCAGTCTCGTCTCGACTGCAGGCCCTGCGTTCAGCCCAGCTCCCAACATCGCGGCAAGCGAACAGACGTTCTCAAATCTGACTCCGAATCTGGGCGGCGGCCCATACCGGATTCGGCTCGGTCCCACCCTCGCCGACATCGAAGGTGGCGGTTGGCGCATCCATCCTTCTGACCTCCTGAGTTTCACCGACCAGGTACAGGCGACCGCCGGGCGCACTGTCAGGGTGTCGTTGACGATCTACAAGGACGTTCAGCTGCGGATCGAGGTGGAGGGCCCGCCCGAGGTCGGTGCCCTGCCAGAACCGATCGAACGCGCCTCACTGATCCTCGGCTACGAGGGGCGCTACGCGGTGGTCGACGATGATGATCAGGTCGCTCCCGGGGTTTGGGACATCCAGAGTTTCGACGGCAATCCGTTGCTTCCCGGCGAGTACACGATCCAGCTGGACGCGCCAGGATATGTCCCCTATGGGGCGGTGTCGGTGGCGGTCACCGACACCTACCCCACCAACAACCAGCTCATCGTCCAGGTAGAGCTGGAGGTGGCCGAAAGCAACACGGCCGAGATGACGTTCTCGATCACGGGGCCCGATGGACAGCCCATACGTGGTGCCCTGGTGAGTGTCGCTTCCGACGCCTACGGCCCGCTCGTCCAGACGACCGACGCCTTTGGCAACGTGAGGTACAACCTTCCCGTCGGCTCGAAGTCGTCGCCCACGATCCACATCCAAAGCCCGTACGGCCACGATGAACTGGTCCAAGCGTTGGGCCCGATCGTCGTGTGGGGAACCAACTCGTATCAACTGACCCTGCCCGCGGGCAACGGCCTTCTCGTGCTCGTCAACGGTGACAACGGCTACTTCCAATTCCTTCCATTCGGTTCGGGCGCCAACTGGAGCGCACCCGTGCTTCCGAACAGCAACGGCACGGCGTCCGTTGCCCTTCCGGCCACCGGCCTGGGGAACGACTGGTTGGTCCGCAAGGTCTGCTGGAGCGACAACGCGGTGGTAGCGGAACAAGCCGTGAACGTCCCACCGATCGGAACAACCACGATGTGGGGAGCAGGAGTTGCGCCGTGTACGCCATGATCGGACGCATGCGTGACCGACGCGCTGGGTCGGGGTTCTCGACACTCGAGCTGTCGATGACGGTCGCAATAATGTCGATGGTGCTGGCGGCGTTCTACGGCGCCTACAACGGCTTCTTGCGCGATGTGGCGTTTGCCGAGCAACTGGCCGAGGTCGAGCGTCGCAGCCGCCCGGCCATCAACGAGATGCTGATCGAACTGCGACAGGCGACCCCGCCAAACGGCGCCGCAAACGGCCAGCCGATCGAGGTGCTGACCGAGGACCGGATCACGTTCTACTCGGACAGGGCGAGCGCTGATGGGCCCGAACGGATCACCTACGAGAAGGTGAACTGCGCTGACGGTCTCTGCGAGCTGCAGAAGTCGATCATCTTTGCCACTGCGGGCTCGGAGTATCCCAACTGGGTCCACGACATCGCCGGAGGTCCGGACGTGACCCTCACAGTCCTGCCACGAATCCCAGCGGATGTCGTGTTGTTCGTGGGCAAGCAGATCAATGGTGGGACGGTCGTCGATGTCGCCTTCTGCGATCGTTTCGACGAACTTGGTCTTGGTGTCGTCAGTTGTCCGCTCGACAACGTGTTGGTCGAGATCGAGGTCGTGCCGAGAGCGGCCGACACCTCGATCGTGCCTCGCAACTACGAGGTCATCGAGGAGGTGCAGCTCCGCAATGCCGACTTCTAGATCCGTACCCGATGTCCGCCCGGCCTCAGCACTCCAAGGTGCTACGGCGCGACGAAAGCGGAGCGGAGCCGACGAGGCTGGTATAGCGATGATCACGGTGGTGCTGGGCATCATGGTGATCTTCGCAGCTGTGCTCGTCTTGGCTCGCGAGTCCACGGCCCAGTACCGCGATGCCCGATACAACGAACGCGACGACGTTCTGCTGTCTCACATGGAAGCCGTCGTCGACAGGTATGTGTCGAAGTTGTCGGTCGACCCCACGTATCACCTCCGCTTCGTCGACGAGTTCGAACGGAGTCGCACGTGCACCGATGTGCTCTCGGTGGATCTGAACGACAAGAAGAACGCCGGCGAAGCATGGTTTCCCGGATGCGGTTCGTGGTCATACCAGGACGATCCCGTTCCCGGGGACTGGGTGCGACACCCTCTGACCGTCGACGCCGATGACGGCGAAGTCTTGATGGAGGTCCGTCCAAGAGGAGACCTGGGCACGGTCGAGCTGATTGTTTCGGGTCAGATCCGCCAGCGTGGGCAGTACCGCACAATCAGTGTCGACATCAGCCCACCGGCTGTGTCGGCGTTCCAGTGGTTGTCCGAGGTCGACCTGCGATTCACCCCCGGTGCCGAGCTGCAAGGACCCGTCTATTCGGGCAACAATGTCGTGTTCAACGGAGCACCCGTCGGCGAAACCCGTGGGGACGTATACGCCGACAACGAGATCCTGGCTGCGCCGACGTTCCTCGAAGGGGCGATAGGGCGAGATTCGACCGGTCTCCATGGTGGCCTCATCACCGACGTGTTCCCGGAGCCACTTGTCTTCGACGAACTGTGGGATGACATCGAATTGCTGCAGGAGACAGCGTGCGTGAGGGGAGGAATCTGCCTCGAAGAGCCCGATGCGACTGCTTACATGGTGCAGCCCTACACCCTCGGTGGATTGGCCCAGGTGGCGGTCTGGTACTCGACCGTCAGCACGTCGGTCGGCTGTCTCGATCCGTCCGAGTGGTGGTGGCTCAACGCAGAAGAGGACGCCGACGGTGACACAAACCCGAACACCAACGAATGGCAGGTTCTCGGCACGTTCGATATCCCGCAGAACGGTGTGCTCTGGGCGAACGCGACCATCGTGTTGGGCAATCGGTCCATCGGCGCTCCGACGGGAACGGTCGAGATCGGTGCACCCCTGACCATTGCCGCGGGCAACGCGGGCGATGTCGCCCATGTGGTGCTGAACGCAGACATCGAATACCGCGACCCGTCCATCGGCGACGTCCTCGGTGTGGTTTCCTCGGGAGACATCGTCATCAACCCACACGCCGTCGGTTCGGTCGTACCGGGAGAGATGAACCTGCTGGGGGCATTCCTCGCCCAGAAGGGCCAGCTGCGCATCGCTCGCACCTGTGGCCAGTGGGGGTCGTCTCCTCAGACCGTCATCACACCTCACATGAACTTCACCGGTTCGATAGCAACCCGCGACTCGGGCGACTTCGTCCTGTATTTCCCGAGTCAGACGTTCCAGTGGGATGCCCGCTTCCGCGATATTGCCCCACCGTTGTATCCACAGATCTCTTCGGCGTACGCGTTCGTCGACTGGCGTGAGACTCCCGTTCCCGCATGGGGCAGGCTCTGATGGGCCGTTCGCGGCCTGCGAGATCGACCGATCGGACGTCGATGTGGTCGCGCCATCTTCGAGTCGTCACGTATGCACTGCTGGTGATAGCACTCTTGGGATCGGCGACGGTTGCCGTCGCCCCACCTGCTGCGGCTGCCGTGGCGGGGACGGCGAGCATCGACGGCCCAGCGTCGGCGAGCGTCGGAACGAACATCCAGTTCACCGTGTCGTACTCGTGTTCAGGCGATGAGGACTGTCTCAACGCTGTCATCGAGGTGACCCATTCGGGAATGGATGCTGTTGGTGTTCAAACGTTCGTTCTTGGCACCCTGACTGCAGGTTCGGTCGGCCAGGTGTATGCGACGGGTTCATTCCGGGCGACAACTCCAAACGGGGCAACCGGTACGGCGACCGCCAAGTTGGTGATATCGAACGGCGCCGACAGCACGAACTCGGTCACCGTGACCGCCGTGAACAGCAGTCCAACGGCGATGTCGGTGACTGTCTCGGCGCCAGCGACAGCCGATATCGGCAGCACGTTCAACCTGACGATCGGCTACACGTGCACCGGTAGCACGAACTGTCTCGATGTGATCATCAACCTGGACTATGCCGTGCTCGACGCGGTTGGGAACACATCGTTCTCGATCGGGACGGTGGCGCTGGGCTCGTCCGGTTCGGTGACAGCCCAGGCGGTCTTCGCGTCCGGAACCTCACACGGCGACGTCGGTACCGCCAGCGCGGCGTCGACGCTGTCGAACGGTTCTGGCGGCTCGGCTTCGGACTCGGTCACCGCCAACGACACAACCACACCACGAGCGGACGTCGAGATAGGCGGGCTCGATTGGGTGGGCGCCGAGGTCGTCACTCCGTTCGACATCGTCTACACGTGTGGAACCGAAGGTCCGTGCAACGATGTCGTCGTGACGGTGAGTTACTCGGTTCTTGTCGCCACAGGCCCGACCACTTGGACGATCGGCAACATGTTGGCCGGCGAATCGTCGACGTTGAGTGCGACCGCCAAGTTCCCGGCCGGCACGGCTGCACTGACTTGGGGTTATGCGACCGCATCGATCGCCATCTCGAATGGTTTCGACGATTCCGACACCTGGGCTCTCTACTGCTCCGTAATCCCAACTGGCACCCCGGCCTCAACGACCACGACGACGATAGCGCCGGTACCTGGCTACAACGCGTACGTGTCGCGCTCGGCAAGCGAGGTTGCCATCGGCGACACGATGGAGTGGTATCTCGATACGAACTCGATCGGTTCGCTCGACGTCGAGAACCTCGCGTGGACCGACGAGATCCCGCCCGAACTGAAGCCCACCCGGCTCTACACCGGCTCATGGACCCCCTCGGCCGTCGAAGCACATTTCGAGATTCGACGTGGCAATTCGTGGAGCTCGGTCGGCACCTTCGATGGCACTTCGGCTGCCTGGTACGTGCTGCCACCCGATGTAGAGGCTGTTCGCACGTCGTACTCCTACATGGGCACGGCAGCGCTGCCTCTGTCGTTCAGCGTCGATGCACAACACCAGATCGAAACTGTGGCGATACGGCCCGATCGGGACGGAAACTGGTATACAACCCCTCAGTCGGTTTCGAACTGTGGCGATTGGTCCTCTTCGAATGCGGGCACCCAATCTGCCTGTTCGTCGGTCTCTGTCAAGATCCCCGAGGTCAAACCCGATCCATCGATCTGGCTGGAAGGTTCGAACCTGCGTCCCACGGACGAGGTCGGCTTCGTACTGAGGGTGGCAAATCACTCGAGCGCCCAGCTTCCCTTCATCGACCCATTCATAACGTTCCACATGCCGCCCGAACTCGACTACGTCGGCTGGGAGGTCGTTTCGGCAGGCATCAATCCCACCGCCACGGTCATCGACGATTTCCACGAGCAGGACAGAACCCTCGTGAGGTTTGATTTTGCCGGATCTCGAAATCCAGGTGAGTGGTTTGACGTGAGGGTGCGGGCGACGGTGGCCATGGGAGTGCCGCCCGGGTGGCACTCGGTCGAGGTGCTGTCGCACACGAACGATGTTTCCCAAGAGGTTGCCTGCCACCAGGGTGTTGTGATCGACAACTACGACCTCGACCAGGACGGCAACACGGCCGAACAGCTGTGTGCGGGTGACTCGAGTTTTGATGTGGTCGAGGCGGCCCTGACCTCGGCTGCCATGCTCGTCAGGGGTGAACCCAACCTGCCCCACCTCGACTCGGCGACTCTTTCGACGCCGTCGTCGCCGTGCCCCGACTTCGACGGTTTCACCTTCTTCCCGTGTGTCGCCCAGACCAAATCACTGGGAAGGTCCGACTATCGCCTCGAGATCCGCAACGCCGGAAATGTCGACCTGACCGATCTGACCCTCTACAACACGCTGCCGTTTATTGGTGATTCGGGTGTGACCGAGGCCCTCTCCGGGTCCCTGCGCCGCAGTGAATGGCATCCCACGCTGCGCAGTCCCCTGATCATCACCGAACAACCGGTCGGAGCCGAGGTCGTCATCGAGTACAGCGTGGAAGCGAACGCATGTCGTCCCGAGCTCTCGGCGGGTGGTTCGTTCCCGACCGGTTGTCCAGACGACTGGGGCCCGCCCCCGTCCGACCTGTCCCTGGTTCAGGCGGTCAGGCTCAAGGCATCGTTCTCGACCACACCATGGCACGGTGGTGACATCATCGTGGTCGAGTACGACATGGATGCGTCGCACGGCTCACCGTTCGGTGGCGAAGTCGGTTGGACATCGTTTGGCTACACATCGAGGCGGGCGGACAATGGCATTCGGCTTCCGCCGTCGGAGCCCCGCAAGACCGGCATCATGATCAAACAACCGGACAATGGTATTGGATCGCGCGTCTGGCTCGACCTCGACCGAGACGGCATCCGTGAGGTGGGCGAGCCGGGCATCAACGGCCTTCGCGTCGAGTTGTACCGCTCCGATGACTCGCTTGCCGCGGTGACCACCACCACCGATCTACAGGGTGACCCAACCAAACCCGGCTACTACTTCTTCGGCGATGTCGAACCGGGTCAGTACTACCTCAAGTTCGAGTCGGCGCCCGTCGGCTGGAATCCAGTGATCCCCGATCAGGGAGCTGACGACAGCATCGACTCGGACGGATCGATCGCCACATACCGCACCGCCGTCATCGACATCGCAATGAACGAGTTCGAACTCGCTTGGGACATGGCCTACTTCGTACCGGGCGGTCCGGCCGAGTGTGAGGATTCCGACGACTACGACCCCAGTTCCGGATCCGGCGAACGCCGCGAAGTCAACGACAGACTGTATTGCCCGTCATGAAGACCATCGAACGATCTACCGATCGCCCCGTCTCGATTCCCGCTCCGACTACCGGTGTTGTGCTGCTGCTCGTTCTCGGCCTGGTAGCGGGTGCGTGCACCAGCACTTCGGACGCCACCGATCGTCAACCCGTCAGCCCAACTTCGGGGGCGGCTGGAAGCGGCGACTCGACCGAAGGCTCTGCGATCGGCGACCTGACACTCGATGGCGAAACGATCACACCGATCTTCGGTACCATCGCACCCTCGGCTCCCCGGCAACTGATACTTGCGTCGTATGCGTCGGCGGGTGTGTTCGACCTCACCTCTGGTGACTTCAACACGATAGCGATGCCCGTCGCGCTCGAAATCGGCCACAACCCCGAAGAGGCCGAACGGATCGTTGCAGCGTCCTCGGGCGACGGTGGTCGGCTGGTCGTCGAGGTCGAACGACCCGCGGGTGACAGGATCACTCGCATCGTTTCCCCGGACGGGGCGAACCTGTTGGAGCTGCCCGGATCTCGGGCGGCGGTCGACGCGGCGGGTCGGAGGGTCGCTTTGGCTCAAGACGACGCCATCACCATCACCGATCTCACCGCTCGAGTCACCGGTGAAGGCGCCATCCTGCCGGGGCGCGTCACCTCGATGTCGTGGTCTCCCGATGGGGAGAACCTCGCCATCGGTTGGCGCTCGATCGACGACACCGGAGTGATGTTCGCCTCCGTCGACGGGAGCGAGGTCCGGGAGATGACCCAATACCCGAAGCCGCTCTCGGCGGAGTGGCACCACCCGGTCTGGATGACCGACCGGGTGCTCGCCGTGATCGAGCAGGAATTGAACGCCGATCCGACAGGCTTCTCGGGCTGGTCTGCGGATGGTTCGGTCCTGCTCGTCATCGCCGACGTCGAACGGGACGAGCGGCTGTACACATCGAGGCTGCCCGAAGGTGTGATCTCACTCGACGCGGCACCCGATGGAACCACACTCGCCATCGTCACCGCCTCTGGCGAACTCCTCTGGTGGAGTGAAGGTTCGATGGACCGCCTGCACGACGGTCCTTGGTTGTCTGCCCGGTGGTAGTCGCACCGGTCCCGGCTGCCGATTGACGGCTCCCGCCTCGTTTGACGCGATGATCGTGGGATGATCACGGTTGCTGTTCTTCACCCGGGTGCGATGGGGGCTTCGGTTGGTGCCGCGGCGCGGGCCGCCGGACACAGAGTGTTGTGGTGCCCCGACGGGCGCAGCGAGGCGTCGGTCGAGCGGGCTACCCGAGCTGGGTTGACCGGGTGTTCGAGCCTCGCCGAGCTGGCTGGGGAAAGTGATGTCATCATTTCGGTTTGCCCCCCGGCAGCGGCAGTCGACCTGGCCAAGTCGGTCGTCGACGCCGGCTTTGTCGGAACCTATGTCGATGCCAATGCAGTGTCGCCTGCGACGGCGGGTGAGGTGGAAGCTGTTCTGGCGTCGCCTGACATCAGGGTCGTCGACGGTGGCATCGTAGGACCCCCTGCCTGGACGGAGGGAACGACCCGCCTGTTCTTGTCGGGGCCCGGATCGTGCGATGTCGCCGCACTGTTCGAAGGTTCGCCTCTCGGTGTTGTGGACCTCGCCGGGACTATCGGAGAGGCATCGGCTCTGAAGATGGGCTACGCGGCCTGGACCAAGGGTTCGTCTGCTCTGCTCGCAGCGGTCGCCTCATTCGCCGAGGCGGCCGGTGTTTCTCGACCCCTGGCCGAGGAGTGGGATCGATCGCAGCCCGGGCTCAACCTGCGCCTCGAACGAACACTCGCATCGGTGGCCCCGAAGGCCTGGCGGTTCGTCGGTGAGATGCACGAGATCGCCGACTCGTTCGCGGCGGTGGGACAACCAGAGGGATACCATCGGGCAGCGGCTGCCACCTATGAGGACATGTTGGATCCTCAGGAGTAGACGGCGATCGGCCACAATCCGCGATCGGGGCGTAGGCGCGAGATCGCGGGCACCCGACGTGTTCAGAGTTCGGTGGTGAGGGCACCGGAGTCCAGTAGGGCTGTGGTTCGGGTTTGGGCGTCTTCGGCGGTCATTTCGAGCCAGTCGACCATGACCTCGGTGTTGTGTGCGCCCCTGTGAGCGGCCGGTCTTGTGACCCCGGAGGCTGCGTCGGAAAACCGGTATGGAGAGTCGACGATGCGGCGTTTGATGCCGGGCTCGACCTCGACCTCGACCACGGCGCCGCGCTCGACCAACGTGGGTGAATCGAGGGCCTCGCTCTGGTCGAGCACGTCGGCATGGGCTATTCGGAGCTCATCGAGAGTCTCGAGCATCTCGTCGCGGTCGTCGAACCCCGCAAGCCATTGGCCAATCGCCTGTTTGCGTTGGATCTGTTTGGTGGCGAGATCTGCGTCGGGCGGTGACGGATCGGCGACCCCGGCACCACGGCTGGCCTGGTACCAGAGAAATCTCATCTCGCCAGCGAGCAACGTGGCACCCCACGGGGTGTCGAACACGTGACCACCGAGCCGCACGACGGGATGGTCGTCGATAGCGTTGTGGGCGTAGTCGTCGGTGGCGACCATCGAGTGCAACATCGAGATGTCGAGGTGCTGGCCGATGCCGGTTCTGTCTCGCATGTGGATCGCGGCGAGCACGCCGACCAGGCCGTGGAGGCCGGCGTAGGAGTCGGCGAATGAGAACATCGGGTCTGACGGCAAGGTGTCGTCGAAACGAGCCTGGCGGGCCATGAAACCCGATTCGGCGTGGATGACCGGGGCATAGGCGCGACGCCGAGAGTCGGCGCCGGTTTGACCGAAACCGCTGATCGACAGCATCACCAGGCCTGGGTTGACGGCCGACAAGTCGTCCCACCCGAGCCCGTGTTTGGCCATGACCCCTGGACGGAAGTTCTCGATGACGATGTCGGCCTTGGCGACCAGCTCCTTGACCAGCGCCCGCCCCTCGTCGGTGCCGATATCGATGCTGGTGTTGCGTTTGCCCGCGTTCTGCTGGGTGAAGAAGCCAGAGAGTCCGGCAACAGTGTGGCCCCAGATCCTGGTCGTGTCGCCGTCGGGGGGTTCGACCTTCACCACGTCGGCGCCCAGATCGCTGAGCATCCGTCCTGCGAACGGTCCGGCGACGACACGCGAGAAGTCGAGGACCTTGAGTCCATCGAGGGGACGGGGGAGTTCGTCGGTGGTGGAAGTCGCTGTGTCGGGCATCGACACATTGTGCCCATATCTTGGACTCATGAAGTTGGGAAGGGCAGTGAGGGTGGGGTTCGGTCAGGTCCTTTCAGTGCCGATCTACCTCGCCTACGAAGCCATTGTTCGCCTGGCGAACGCTGATCGTATGGCTGCCAGCCGGCCCGGCATCGACGACGACTGGGTGCAGCGCATCGTTGGTGTGTGCGGCGATCTGGACCTGGGGTCGATCCGCCTGGTCGAACGATCTCGCATTCCCACACGACATGAGGGAATCACATTCGGCAGCACCGTGTTTGTCACGCGCGAACTCTCACCGATGGATGAACGCGACATGCGGCTGCTGCTGCACGAACTCACACACGTGCGTCAGGGGAGACGTTTCGGGCGCCTGGGCATGGCTCGTCGCTACGGCGTCGAATGGTGCCGCTGCCTCAGCTACACGGATCACCCGCTCGAGATCGAAGCGCGCAAGGCCGAGCGGCTAGCGTGACGAAGATGTCGCAAAGCCTGCTCGTCGATCGCCATGGCCACGTGGGCTTGGTGGTGATGAACCGCCCACCTCACAACTTCTTGAACTACGCCCAGATCGGCGAGATCGCAGACGCGTGCGAAGAGCTCGACAGCGATGGTGATATCAGGGCCATCGTGTTGGCAGCCGAGGGCCGGTCTTTTTGTGCCGGGGCCGACTTCGCAGGCGGGGGAGTGGCACCCGATTCGGGCGACGATGCAGGCGAGCGCGAGGTGATCGGAGGCAGCGCGACCCTGCAGCTGTACAGCGAAGGTGTACGCCTCTTCAACGTCGGCATTCCGATAGTGGCAGCCGTTCAGGGACCAGCGATCGGTGGAGGACTCGGCCTCGCGGTGGCCGCCGATTTCCGCATCACCTGTCCCGAGGCACGTTTCTGTGCCAACTTCGCAGCCCTCGGCATTCACCAGGGATTTGGGCTCAGCGTGACGCTGCCAGACCTTCTCGGCCGGCGGGTCGCTTCGCGGATACTGCTCAGTGCCAAGCGCTACAAGGGTGATGAGGCCGTCGAGATCGGACTGGCCGACGAACTGGTCGCTCTCGAAGACGTCCGCGACCGGGCGCTCGAGTTCGCCTCCGAAATGGCGGTCAATGCTCCGCTGGCTCTCAGGTCGATCAGGGCTACGCTCAGGGGTGATCTGGCCGAACGAGTCGCTGCGATCACCGACCATGAGGCCGCGGAACAGGCGCGACTGTCAGCAACGTCGGATGCCGCAGAGGGTGCACGGGCCGTTGCCGAACGCCGAACCGGTAATTTTTCGGGGAACTAGCCGATAGGTATTCGAGGCTTGTGGTCAACGACCACTTGACGTGGTGATATCTGGCGTCGTTGTTGGCGTTCTACATACACGGAGCGTTGATGACCGAATTCCCATCCACGAGGTTAAGGGGTGGACGCAGCACGGCCTTTTCGCGTCTTGCCGTCGGCGCGGGATGGATCATCGTGGTGGCGATCGTGGCCGTATTGATCTCGCCCGCCCAAGCCGCCGACCCGTGGAGCGACGACGACCGCACCCACCGACTCGAGTTCTCGATCACCCCCAACGGGGTCGATCGGGTGGATCACGAAGCAGTCGTCGAGGTCGACTTCACCGACGCCCTCTCGGCCTTGGGCGATGCCGGGGCGACTCTTGTCGCCGATTCGATACGTGTCTACGAAGTATCGGCAACCGGGGCGGTCGTCGGCTCGAATGACGACGTTATCTACCAGTTCGACGAGGGTCCGAACTTCGACGCCGCGGCAAACGCAGTTGGAGACCTGACCGTGCTCCTTACCGGCACGACCAGCTCCACCAGGCACTATCACGCCTACTTCCGAACCAGTGCGTCGCCCGGTTCGTACACACCGTCCGATCATTCGGGTCTCGACCGCGTGCGGATCCTCCAGAACCGAAGCGACGACGGTCGCTCAACACATCGCATAGACACGGCGCAGGCCAGTTGGTGGTACGACAAGCTCGGCGGTGGGTTCAGCTCGATCCATGTCGGCGGCGAGGACTGGATCAACTGGTCGACCGCCGCAGGCTCGGCCGGCGAGTTCAGGGGGCTCCCCAACCTCGAATACCCGACGACCATTTTCCATCCCGGTCACAACGTGGTATCGACGATCGTCGACGACGTCGGGCCGCTGCGAGTACGTCTCAGTTCGACGAGCAACGACGGCAAGTGGAAAGTGCGCTGGACGTTCTACCACCAACACACCGAGATGGAGGTCCTGAAGACCCCAGCCGGTGCCGACTACTGGTTCCTCTACGAGGGAACACCGGGCGGAAGTCTGGATGCCGGTGACAAGGTGATCCGCAGCAATGGATCGTCGATCGGTGCACTGTCGAGGTTCTCCGGCGACATTTCGTCGCCCGAGTGGGTGGCCGTGGCCGATCCGGCGGACAACGCCGCAGTGTGGATTGCCAACCTCGACGACGACAGCGCCGTCGATTCATATCGCGCAATGAACGGCGAGATGACGGTGCTGGGGCTCGGACGCAAGACGACCGTTCAGACGATGTCTGGGTTGCGGACCTTTGCTGTCGGTTTGGTGCCTCAGTCGACGTTCGGCGCCATATCGACCCTGGTCGATCGAGCCATAGAACCCTTGACAGTCACCATGGGGTCGCCGAGCGCAAGGGTGACCACAAGCACGACCGTGACCACGAACACGTCCACATCTTCCACGACCTCGACGAGCACATCTCCCGCGACCTCGACGACCATTCCCGACACACCCGAGGGTTACCTGGTCGTGACCTCGGCGGGTACCGTGCATCCGTTCGGCGCCCTGGTGAACATGGGAAATGCGAACACGACAAGCGCCGTGGCCGTTTCCCTGCACACCTCGGGCGCGGGCTACTGGATCCTCGACGAGGACGGCATGATCCACGCGTTCGGTGAGTCGGTTCACCACGGCGACCTCGGGGGAACGGTTCTCGAGGTCGGTGAGAAGGCAGCTGCCATGGCGGTGATGCCCGACGGAGGCGGCTACTGGATCGTGACGAGCAAGGGTCGTGTTGCAGCGTTCGGAACGGCCGAGCCCCATGGCGACTTGTTGTCGATAGCGCTCGCCGGCGACATCATCGATGCGGCACCGACGCCCAGCGGTCTCGGCTACTACCTGGTAGGAGCAGACGGCGGCATCTTCGCCTTCGGCGATGCCGAGTTCGTCGGATCGGTGCCACAGGTTCTGCCAGGTGTGACCCTCGACCAGCCGGTCGTCGGCATCACACCGGATCCCGACGGCACGGGCTACTGGCTGGTCGGTGGAGACGGTGGTGTCTTCGCCTTTGGAGATGCGCCATTTGTCGGCTCGCTCCCCGGGCTGGGGCTCACCCCCGTCGCGCCGATCAACGGCATGGTGCCATACGGGGACGGGTACCTTCTCGTCGCGTCGGACGGAGGAGTGTTCAACTTCTCGAACCTCGAGTTCTTCGGGTCGCTCGGCGGTGTGGATCTGACCCACCCGATTACCGCCATCGCCGCGGTCTGATCCGATCGGGCTACCGGCCAGCGCCTGCGGGAATCGGATCCGGCGCGCGCTCGGAATCCATCATTTCGGGGGGTGAACATGCCGATGGAGCTTCGCCGGTTCGTCTTTCGCGAGCCGCGGAGGATACCTCATGGCCATTACCCGATCACTCAGGACTGCGGCACCACTGGTCGCTCTTGCACTCGGTGCAGCAGCGTGTACATCAGGTGGTGAGAAAGACGCGGCACCCACAACGCTGACGCCGGTCGAACCGACCACCACCACCACCACCACCACGGTCGCTGCCGTCGTCCCCTCGACATCGGGTCTGCCCCGTGCCGACGAACCCGCCCTCGTCGAGATCGCGCTGCCCCCCACCATGATCGTCTCCGACGGTGGCACGATTCGTGAGATCAGGGGTGATGAGGCGACCGTGCTGGCACGCGTCAGCGCTCTCGAGCTGGGGCAGGACCCAGAGGACGGCGAACGTTTCGGCCTCATCGACGTCGGTGGCGCCAGGTCCGTAGTCGCCGAGGTTCACAGGGCCGGGATTTCGAGCATCAGACGATATGAAAGCGACGGCACGAGCATCGGCTTTGGTGAGGGCAACAACCCGGCGACCGATGCAGACGGTCGTTGGATTGTGTTCGCCCGCGGTGGCGATGTTGTCTTGGCCTCTGGATCCGGCGACGAGCTGGCGGTCACGACCGTCGGCAGCGTGGTGGTCGACATCGCCATGACAGGCGACGGGACTGCGGTCGCTGTTCTGACCGACCAGGATCTATCGGTCGTGTCGTTCGACCAGTCCGGTTTTGGCGCGACCACTCCGGTACCTGTCGTCGGCGATGTGTCGGCGGTGGCGTGGGTCGATTCGGAGACACTTTCCGTAGCCGTTGCGGGTTCGACAGGGGGAACCGTTTCGGTGCTCGGCGCCGACGCTCGGCCGGTTCAGTCGACCGACATTCACGCCGAGATCGTCGACCTGGACTGGTCATCTGATGGGTCGATAGCAGTGGCCACAACCAGCGAGGGAGAGATCAGGTGGGTCAAACAAGGCGCCTGGGGTCCGCTCGAGTCGCCGGCTGCCGAAGCGACGCGTTGGTGACGGCACCGCAACACAACTGGAACATCGAAATGGCTCAAGCGCAGTCCGAAATCGGGTCGAAGCGTAGCTCAGAAACCCCTTCCCAGGATTCGATCAAAATGACGTCACAGCTCACATCTC
>JAAETH010000497.1 GCA_024228575.1 Actinomycetes bacterium | reverse complement strand
GGAGATACCCTCGTGGCATGGGAAGTCATCGCGCCAGTTGCCAGTCTGGTTGACTTGCTGGCTCCCATGGCAGCATTGAAGGGTTCGACGCCGATAGTTTTCAATGCTCATCGCGCCCTGGTGGAAGCCTTCAGCAGCAGCCACGGTCTGCGAGTTGACGAGCGCGGTGCGGTAGAGGCGTTGCTGGCGCTCGACGGCGCTCGGGAGGTAATCGACGGCCTGGTCTTCGGTGTCGCCTGGCAGGAAGCTCTGGCCCCGGCGATCGCGGCGATTCGTCGCTGTGTTGGCGGTTTTGACGTCAGGGCAGCGGTCCATGTGCAGTTCGCTCATCGCAAACAGCTGGACCGGGATGAGACCGAACGCCACGACGCCAACCGTATCGCCGAGGCCGTGGTCGGCGCCCTGGCGAGTGACGATATGACGGTGTATCTCGATAATTTCACCGGCATCGACCGGGGTTATTACTTTAGCGGCGGCCTGGTCGACCGGCTCTACAATCCCCTCGCCGGCGCAGGTATCGTCCGCCATTTACATGCCGCTCTTGCCGAGGGCTGCGATCTCGGTAAGCTGGGTGAAAACGACCATGGCCGGTGGATTGAGCTGGACCGCCCCGGGGGCGTGCTGCTATTGCCCGCTTCCGATTGTGACCCGGCAGTACTGCCCGGAGCGCCACCTCGCGACGAGGGCCGCTGGATCGACCTGGTC
>JAAETH010000496.1 GCA_024228575.1 Actinomycetes bacterium | reverse complement strand
GAACCGGGCGATCACGGCTTTCGACTTGCCCGAAGCTCGGGTAATGGGCGAGGTCCCGGCATAGTTCCGGCGGGCGCTGGCCGAGCTGTAACGTTCGGGGTCGTCGCCGAACTCGGCGAGAAGGCGCGCGCCGAGAATGGTTCCGAGACCGGGGATCGACCGGATGATCGGGGCATCGTCGTGGATATCGAACCGTTCGGTGAGTTCTGCCTCGAGATTCGCGATCTCGGTGCCGAACGCAGCAATCACGTTGACGAGTGCTCGGGCCGACGCAGCACACGCCGAGGTGATCGCCGGCGATGCTTCGAGGTGCTCGGCTCGAAGCTCCTCGA
The DNA here is from genome assembly GCA_024228575.1 of Actinomycetes bacterium. Classification (GTDB taxonomy): domain Bacteria; phylum Actinomycetota; class Acidimicrobiia; order Acidimicrobiales; family Poriferisodalaceae; genus JAAETH01. Next base: position 756 of record JAAETH010000496.1, on the reverse strand, counting down.
CGAACCGGCTGGCAGTCCGGTCCAGGTAACGCTCCCGGCCAGCACGACGAAGGATCGTGACCACACGTGCCTGGGAGAGGCGAGCCCCGTTGGCTGGCTCCGAAGCTGCGGCCAACACCGCGAGAGCATCCCGGGAGCCGACCTTGCCCTCAGCCGCAGCGACGATTGCCGGGTAGTACTCCAACAGGACGTTGCGGAGCTGCAAGACGTGGCGAGTCCGGGCCCAGATCAGATTCTGGTGTGCCCGAGCAACCATCTTGAGGCCACCAACCTCTTCGCTGTCACCCGCGACTTGGCGGTGGTGATGACGGTCGGTGCGGACCATCTCCGCGAGCACCATCGCGTCGGCGGCATCGGACTTCGCTCCCGACAACGAGTGCCGATCCCGGTACCGGTCAACTGCTCGGGGGTTCACCGCGAACACCTGATAGCCCGCTGCTACCAGCGACGACACCAACAGGCCTCGGTCGGTCTCGATCCCGACAAAGACCTCATCTGGGCTCTCAGCGAACTCACCAATCAGCCCGTGCAACGAGGCCAGACCCTCTACCCCGTGGTTGACGCGCTTCGCGGCGAGCTGCCCGCCCTGCTCGTTGCGCACATCGACATCATGGTGGTCCTCGGCCCAGTCCACTCCGACAAAGATCATGGTTGCTCCGCTCATTGGGTTCAGGTGCTTCGAGCTGTCGGAGCGATCCAGCAAGCGGCCTAATGGATCAGTGCTCGAAGCACGCCATCCCAGTAGCAGTCACAGAT
>JAAETH010000495.1 GCA_024228575.1 Actinomycetes bacterium | reverse complement strand
TTGGTCCTGCTCGCATCGACCACGAACACCCTGATAACCGAACGCACCAAGGAAGTAGCGGTGATGAGATCCCTCGGTGGTGCTCGGCGTCCACTTCGTCGGCGCTTGCGCCGGATCGCTCTGAGCATCGCTGCTGTGGGGGCAGTGCTCGGAATACCGCTCGGCATCGTTGTCGCCAACGTGGTGGCCCGCATCATCCTCACCCGTTTCGTCGGCGTCACACCAGGGATCGCGGTGAGCTGGACGGTGATGGCCGCCAGCCTGGCCTTTGCTCTGGTCGGTGCCCGCCTCGTGGCGGGACGGGCCGCCAGGAGGGTGACCAAGCTGCCCCTGGCCGAGATGCTGCGAGACCGTGAGGGCACCCCCTTCGGCGGTCGCTGGAGCGATCGATTGCTCGCTCGTATCCCCACAGGTGGACTGTTCGAGCGTTTGGCCCTGCGAGCGGGTGCCCATCGCCGGGCCCGCACCATCGCGGTGGTGATGCAGCTGGCCGTCGGTGTGGCCGCCGTTATAACGGTTGCCAGCCTCGGCACCTCCATCGCTGCTTTCAACGAAGCCGAACTCGAGCCGTGGAACTGGCAGAGTTCCGCCCAGGCCGTGGATCCCGGCCTACCGTTCCAGGCTTCGCTCGCCGACGCTGACGACACGGTCGAGGCCGCCATCGTCGACTATGGCGAGGTGGGGAACTGGGAGGTCTCGGTCTTTGGCCTGTCCCCAGAAACGGTCATGCTCGACCACGCGGTTCGCCAAGGGGAGTGGCTCGACGGCAGCCGCGGTGTGGTGGTTTCGGCCGGATTTGCCGACAACCAGGGCATCGAGGTGGGCGACACCGTCGAGATTTCCCTTGCTTCGGGTCCATATGAGTACGACGTGCGCGGGCTGCATCGCAGCCGCAGTATCGACTTCTACATCCCGATCGAAGTGCTCGCCGCTGATCTGGGTGCCGAAGGTCGAGCCAACACCTTCTGGTCGACCGAGCCGGTAGAGGAGTTCGAGATGTTCCTGCCCGGGGTGATCGAGCTGGTCACACTCGACGAACTGCAGGCCGAGAACGTCGCTGCCCGCGACATCATCGGCGACGTCTTCTGGACGATCGGCCTCATCGTCGTCGGTGTAGCCTTGCTGGGCGTGAGCTCAGCCATGGCGATCAACCTCTATGAGCGACGCCACGAATTGGCGGTGTTTCAGGCCATCGGTGGCCGCAAGGCCCAGCTGCGACGAGTGCTGGTCACCGAGTTGGTGCCACTGGCCGTGGTCGGTTCCGCCCTGGGGGTCGTAGCCGGTTGGTACGGGGCGATCGCCATCATCGGATTCTTCGAGACCGTGAACGCTGTCGAGATCGGCACCGTCTTCGCGACAAGCGCCGTGCCACTGGCAGTCGCCGGGGCGATCGGGGCGGTGGCCTTGATCGGTGCGACGGCAGCACGCCAGGCCACCAAACGTTCGGTGGGGGCCACCCTGAGAGGTGCGGCATGACCACAAGGCAGACTGTTGTTGTGAGTAGCCCGTCCAAAGCGGTGTCACCACAACAAGCTGCCCCCGATTGGGGCGATTGGCGCTCGGTCGCCGACTGGTGGCTCCGCCCGGTGGTCCAGCGCGAAACCTGGGCCCACGCCGGCTACCTGATCGCTGTCATGTTCGTGTCCAGCGTGTGGTTCGCGGTCACACTCATCGTGCTGACGGTGTCGCTCTTGCTGGTGATCGTGGCTGTGGGTCTCCCTCTGATGTGGTTTGCCTTCTCGTGGATCGATGCGATGGCCTCGGTCGAGAGACGGCGTGTCCGTTGGATCGGCTTGGTGGAGATCGAGCCCCGCCCGTTGCAGCGAGCGGAGGGCCGCATGGCCCATCTGAGGGCGATGCTCGGTGACCCTGCAAGGTGGCGACAAGTCGCATTCCTCCTGTCGGGGTTCGTGCTTGGCATGCTGTTCGTCCTCCTCGCATTTGTGGCTTGGGCAGTTCCAGCCAATGCGGTTTGGAACATCTTTTCGGGCGCAGGGCTCGCCACGAGCGCGACGTGGCTGGTGTTCGCTCCCGTCATGTTGGGTGCCGCTCCGCGGATCACCGTGCAGTTGGGCCGAACCTATGCACGGGTCGCACACTGGTTCCTGGGTCCCGATCGAGTCGTGGCCATGCAGGACCGCGTGAATACCCTGGCCCTGCAACGTCAAGAGATCCTCGATGCGGTGGCGAGCGAACGACGTCGCATCGAGCGCAACCTCCACGACGGCGTGCAACAGAGGTTGGTGGCGCTGGGCATCGACCTCGGCCTGGCCGCATCAAAGCTGCCAGAGGACGGCCATGCGGCCAAGGTGCTGGTCGAAGAGGCGCGAGAGAAGACCCGCACATCGATCGGCGAGTTGCGGGTTATCGGACGCGGCTTGCACCCGGCGATCCTCGAGGACCGCGGTCTGGACGCCGCGCTCTCCGCGGTGGTGTCCAATGCCAAGGTCCCAATCACGGTGAGTGTTCCGCCTGACCTACTGGTGCCGGCCGATCTGGAGGAAACGGCATACTTCGTGGCCTCCGAAGCCATCAGCAACATCATGAAACACAGTGGGGCACGCACCGCCTCGATCCAGGTTCACAGTGACGCAGATCGGCTGATCATGTCCATACACGACGACGGGCACGGCGGGGCCGACGTTTCGAAAGGGTCGGGCCTGGCCGGCATGGCGGCCAGGGTGAACGGCACCGATGGGCGGTTCGATGTTTCCTCCCCACCGGGGGGACCCACCACAGTGACGGTGGAACTGCCCTATGGCTGAGGTGCCACTTTGTGTGATCATTGCCGACGACTCGGTGTTGTTGCGGGATGGTCTGGTGCGACTGGTCGAAGACGCAGGCATCGATGTGCTGGCTGCAGTCGGTGACGCCGACGAGCTGATGAACGCCATGGCCGAACACAAACCCGATCTGGTTGTGGTCGATGTCCGTATGCCGCCCACCCACACCGACGAAGGTCTGAGGGCAGCAGTGCAGATCCGCCGCGAATATCCCGGGGTGGCGGTGTTGGTGCTGAGCCAGTACGTCGAAGAGCGCTACGCCTCAGAGCTCCTCGCCGGTGACGCAGGCGGTGTGGGATATCTGCTGAAAGACCGGGTTGTCGATGTTGAGGACTTCGTCGCGTCCCTCTACCGCCTGGCCGCAGGGGGCAGTGCCGTCGATGCCGAGGTGGTACGCCAGATCCTCCTGCGCAGCCAGCGCAGGTCTGACCTCGATCGGCTCACCCCCAGAGAACGAGAGGTACTCGAGGCCATGGCCGAGGGTTTGTCGAACGCCGGCATCAGCGAGAAGCTCGTGATCAGTGGGGGAGCGGTGGAGAAACACATCGGCAACGTCTTCCAGAAGCTCGACCTCGAGCCCACCGACGCCGCCCATCGTCGAGTGCTGGCCGTGCTGGCCCATCTGGGCAGCCCACCGGACTCGTGACCCTGGCAGCCGACCATCGCCTCGGGTTTCCCACGATGGCTGCGGCACCTTTCGCTGGCCCGGATGTCCTCGACCTACGACGCCGGTCCTTGCACGTGGAAGAGCTTGTTGTAGATCTGCCAGCGCCCCTCGGTCTTGAGCAGTGCCAACGAGTCGGTGAACGTCAACCCGAGAAAGTCGTCGACAACCTGCGCCATGGCGGTGGCACCGCTGATTTCCAATGACGTGATCTCGAGACGTTTCGGCTTGCCCTGCTGGTGAGCTGACGGTTGTTGGCTGGCTACAAAACCTGCGAAATCGTCGACCGACATCTCGTGAAGACCGTCCTCGAGGTACCCGGTGATCCTTGCGCTGGGATGGAACGCTGTCCTGGCCTTCTCGGCGCTGGACTCGTACATACACTCGAAGTAGGTCTGGATGGTTTCCTGGATGTCTTGCTGGTCGGTCATCGATACACCTTCTGTTTGAGTCGAGCGGGCTTCAGCCAGTCAGCGGGTCAGGCCAAGAGGGGCGGCGCGGGCGGAGGGACGAACTCGCTGATCGTCGCTGCGATCGCCAGCGTCGTCTTGTCATGGAGGTGGGGGCCGACGATTTGTACGCCGACGGGGAGTCCTGCGGTTGTCACCCCGATGGGTACGACCGTGGAAGGCAGCAGGCAAGCTCCTGCCGGTGCCATCCACGTGAGGAGTTCTCGATACGGGCGGGACTGTCCGTCGACCGTGACAACGCGTTCAGCGGAGGGCTGGGCGTGGTTGTGAGCGATCGCCGGGCAGGCCATGACCGGCATCAAGATGGCATCCCAGGTCTCGAAGAACCGGTGCCAGCGAAGGCGCATCTGTTGGCGCGATTCATTGGCCCTGAGCCAGTCGGCGTGCCGGATTGATCTGCGTCTCCGTTGCACCGACAGTGGATCGGCGCCCGACAGTGTGGCCCACTCGTCGAGTTCGGCTGTCTGGTTCCCCGCTGCAAGCACACCCTGCAGGAGGGTGTCGAACAGGGTGAAGGTCTCCTCGAGGCTTGCCTTCGGTCTTGCGTCGAAGTCGACGACTGTGCCTCTGTCTGCCAGACCTTCGGCCGCCGCTTCGAGAAGTGCAGCCGTCTCGGCGTCGACAGAGGAGGCTGGATCGTCGAACCACGCTGCGAGCCGGATCGGCCTCTCTGGCGCCGGTGGCAGCGAGAGATTCCATGCATCCCTCGCGAACAGGTCGGGACCGGTGATCAACTGGAGCGCCGCGGCCACGTCCTCAACCGACCTAGCCATCGGTCCGGCCACGAAGAGATCTGGGGCGCTCAGCGAACCCGGCGGACCCGGGATGTGGCCATTGGATGGAACGATTCCGTGGCTCGGTTTGTGGCCAACCACGCCGCACATGTGTGCCGGTATTCGAATCGACCCGCCGATGTCGCTGCCGAGCTCGAGAGGGGTGAAACCACAGGCCAACGCTGCTCCGGCACCCCCAGAGGACCCACCTGGTGTGCGATCCAGGTCGTAGGGGTTGTTGGTCACGCCGAAGACCTCGTTGTAGGTCTGCATGTCGCCGGCGAACATCGGCAGGTTGGTCTTGCCGAACACGATGCACCCGGCTCGACGCAGTGCGGCCACGGGCGCCGCGTCGGTATCGGGAATGTGTTCTGCCAACATCGGCGCCCCGGATGTCGTGCGCATGCCAGCGGTCGAGAAGGCGTCCTTGACCGTGATCGGTACGCCGTGCAGCGGCCCCAGATCATCGCCCCGAGCGGTGGCGTCATCGGCTCGTTTCGCTTCGGCAACGGCACGTTCTCGATCGAGGGTCACCACCGCATTGATCGGCCCGTCCAGCTTCTCGATGCGATCCAACAAATGGTCGAGAACCTCCCGGCTGGCGACCTCGCCCTCCCGGATGGCGGTCGCCAACTCCAATGCCGAACGTTCATGCAATTCGCCCACGATGTCCCCCAGGTTTCGCGGCGTCCGCCACGCAACGATTCTTGACCTCGATCCGGGCCAATTCAGAATCCCTCAGTGCAGGAGTGTAGCCCCGGAGCTGGGCAGCTCATGGGTGTCGCAAGCTCAGCGGAGTGCTCTTGTTCCGGGTTTCGCGTCAGTCGGCGATCGGCTACTGTCGCCCCGTTCAGACGATGGGGCGTGGCCCTCCTCGTCGGAACGGCCACACACCGCGATGAGGACGAACAAATGGGAATGATCACGCAGGAACACAGGGATCTGATCGACGAGGTCGGACTCTGCTACGCCGCCACGGTGGGCGGGGACGGTAGTCCGAATGTGAGCCCGAAGGGTTCGCTGTTGGTGATCGACGACGACTACCTCGCATTCGCCGACATCATGAGCCCCCATACCCGCAAGAACCTCGAGGGGGGCTCGCGTGTTGCGCTGATGGTGTGCCAGCCGGCCACTTTCGCCGGGTTCCAGTTCAAGGGAACAGCCGAGCTCTCCACCAGCGGTGAGGTCTATGACATGTTGGCCAAGGCGATTGCCGACAAGGGGCTGGAACTGCCTCCCATCCAGAATGCCGTGAGAGTCCGGGTGGAAGAGGTTCGGCGTATCGGCGAGAGCTGATTCAGATCCCACGATCGGAACCCTCGACACCAACTCGAGGCTGACCCTCACCGAGAGGGTTACCCATCGGTTTGTGTGGTGCAACGGGTGAATGGTCGTCGATGTGTGCGCATCGAGATGGTTGTCTCCATGCTCAGCTCCCGGCTTCGGTGGGTCGGGCGATCGGGTGGGGGTACGATCGCTAGTCATCGGTTCCGATGTGGAGGTGTCCCGATGACTGTTTGGTGCCCGTCTGCCGAGACGCTCGCCGTTCACGCGGATCATCTCACAAGCCAGCCAGCGCTCGGTGCAGAGCGTGCGATTCACTACACCGAGTACTGGAAACGCAAGTCGAACGACGAGACCCCCGCGTGTCTTCGAAACGCGGGGGCCCTCGCCCATCACCTCGAGAAACGGTCGATCCAGATCTTCCCTGGTGAGCTCATCGTCGGATGCCACACCGAGCATCGAATCGGGGCCATCTGCCATGTCGAGAAGGCCGGCTCGGCGATGCTCGAGGATCTCTTCCGGTTCGAGAAACGCCCCGTCAATGCGATTCGGGTCGATCCGGGTGTCAAGGGAACGTTGCTGCGTTCCGTGGTCCCCTACTGGCTGAACCGCAGCTTGCCGATGAAGGCGTTCCCGCTGCGCCAGAAGCTCAAATACGCAGCGGATCAACTCGGCGCGGCCCACTACGTCATCAACGAAGCCGCCGGTGTGGCCCACTTCTTGCCGGACTACGAACAACTCATCGAGATCGGAACCGAAGGACTTCGCCAGAAGCTCGATGAGCGGATGGACGATGACGCACTCGACGAGGACGCGAAGAACTATCTCCAGGCCAGTCTGATCTGCGTCGAAGCCGTCGAACGTTTCTCCGATCGCTACCGCGATGAAGCAATCCGGCAAGGGCGTGCCGACATTGTCGAAGTCCTCGAACGGGTACCGCGACAGCCCGCGGCGAACCTTCGTGAAGCGCTACAGCTGATCTGGTTCTTCCAGCTCCTCATCCAGATCGAGTCCGTCGATCAGGGCATCAGCCTCGGGCGAGTCGATCAGTACCTCCTCCCGCTCTATCTCGAGGAGAAGGCGGCGGCCGACTTCGATGCCGACGAGATCCGCAACCTCTTCGCACACTTCTGCATCAAGTTGTCGGAGGTCATCCCCCTCTTCTCGGGAAGGGTCACGGAGATGTTCGCCGGCCTGCCGAGCGGGCAGGCGTTGTGTATCGGCGGACTCGATGAGGATGGCAACGATGCGAGCAACGAGCTGACGTTCGTACTGCTCGATGTCATCGATGGTTTCAAGACGAGGCAACCCAACTGGCACGCCAGAATCGGAGCCGGCTCCGGGGATCACTACGTGAGGCGTGTTCTCGAGGTGGTTTCTGGCGGTGGGGGTTCGCCGGCTCTGTACAACGACGATGTGATCCAGCCGGCGATGGTCGAGCGAGGCGTGGACCCCTCCAAGGTCTGGAACTATGCCCTCGTCGGTTGTGTCGAGCCTGCCCTACCCAAGGAGAGCTTCACATCCTCCGACGCAGCCATCTTCAATCTGGCTATCGGGTTGGAGGTCGTGCTCGGGGGTGGGCAGCTGATCAAGAAGGGTGACACGAGCGAGCGTCCCTGGTTGGCCGAGATCCAGTCGATGGAGCGGTTGCTCGAGATACTGGAGGATCAGACCCAGGAGCGTGTTCTCAAGCTGAAGGCCTCCCTCGATGCCATCGAGCTGTCCGGCGCCCGATTCTTCCCGACCCCGCTGTCCTCTCTGACCATCGGAGGGTGTGTCGAGAACGCCACAGACTCCACAGCCGGGGGAGCCTGGTACAACGCATCGGGAATCCAGGCGGTCGGAGTCGCCGATCTGGCCAACTCTTTGGCGGTCATCGACGAGCTGGTGTTCCGGCAAGAGGAGTACACCCTCCAGGAGATCGCCAACGCATGCGCGACCGACTTCTCCGAGCAGAACCTGCTGCTGGCCCGCGTTCGCAAGGTCCCGAAGTTCGGGAACGACGACGCCGTTGTCGACGAGCTGGCGAATCGGGTTGCCCTGATGTTCGATCGTTGTATCTCCCAACACACCAACACGCGGGCCGGGAAGTGGATGCCCGGCTACTACTCGATGACCTGCCACCAGGGATTTGGCAAGAAGATGGCCGCGATGCCGAGTGGTCGCCTTGCCGGTCGCCCACTCGCCGACGGGCTTGCACCCGTCGACGGTACCGATCGGCTGGGTCCGACGGCTTCGCTCAACTCTGTGGCCAAACTCGACCATCTGCGTTTCGGGAACGGGATCAACCTGAACGTCAAATTCGACTCGGCAGCGGTGGAGGGCGAGAAGGGGACCGACATCCTTGTTGGGCTGGTGCGAGGGTATTTTGCCCAGGGTGGCATGCAGATGCAGGTGAATGTCGTCGACCCCGATGTGCTCGAGGCTGCCATGAGCGACCCGGAGAGTCACCGCAATCTCCTCGTTCGTATATCTGGCTACTGTGCCTACTTCGTCGATCTCACACCGGCGATGCAACAAGAGCTGATCGATCGTACGCGACAGCGAACCTGATGGAGTTCACGGCTCCGATCTTCGACATACAACGTTTCTCCACACATGACGGGCCAGGCATCAGATCGCTCGTATTCCTGAAGGGTTGTGCCCTGCACTGCCCGTGGTGCCAGAACCCCGAGTCGCAAGATGTTCGGCCTCTGGTTGGTTTCTATCGAGACCGGTGCCAGGAGAGCGGTGCCTGTGTCGAGGTCTGTGAGGACGATGCCGTGAGGCTGGATGGTTTCCGAATCGATCATCAGCGTTGCTCGAGATGCTGGCTTTGTGTCGACGCTTGTGCCCACGACGCCCTACGCCTGGTCGGCGAAACCCTGACCCCAGAAGAGCTGATGGCAAGGGTGATGAAGGATCTGCCCTACTACGAGACGTCTGGGGGAGGGGTCACCTTCACCGGGGGTGAGCCGACCGTACACATCGAGTTCCTGGAGCGCGTCCTGCTGCTCTGTGCCGAGGCCAAGGTTCACACGAACATCGAGACCTCGGGGACGTTTCAGTGGTCGAGATCGAGGGCGGCACTCGAACTGCTCGACCTCATCTACTTCGATCTCAAGATCCTCGACCCCGACGGGCACAGACGTCATCTCGGGGCCGGTTTCGAGAACATCATCGAGAACGCAAACAAGCTCGTGAGTCTCGGTCTTCCGGTCGAGTTCCGAATGCCCGTCGTTTCCGGCTACACAGATACCGACGACAACATCGGAGCCGTCGTCGGGCTGCTTCGTCGGCTGGATCAGAGGTTCATCCACCTGCTCGAGTATCACAACATGGGTGAAGCGAAGATCGACGTCATCGCGGGAAACCAACCCAAGCTCGGCCTGGGGCGGTACCCGTCAGATCGATGGGGATCGGTCTGCGGTGCCTTTGAGGACGCTGGCATCGAGGTCCTGCACGACGCCCGATAGCCCAGCGCAGTGGCACCGAGATGGGCGGTGTTGGCGGCGGTGGTGACCGGGTTCCTGGCACCTGCGTTCTACCCTTGGGCCGGTGATCACACGCAACAATCGCCCAACAGGTCCCGTCGCGGCTCTTGTGGGTGTCGTGTTCATGCTCTGTTTGCGACTGGCCGTTGCATGTTCACCCGAAGGAGCCCCGGACAGTGCCGTCGCCAGCACCTCAGAGGCCGTGATCTCGGTCGAGATCGATGAGCCTGCGAACCCCACAACAACAATCGCCACGAGCGCTGCCCAGCCCAACATCTTGCTGTTGATTGCCGACGACTACGGTGTCGATTCGTCGTCCTGTTATGGCGAGCTGACGCTGGAGCGGGCAGCGTCGACCCCTCGGATTTCAGCCCTCTGTGAGGAGGGTCTGGTGTTCGAGAACGTCTGGTCGAGTCCGATCTGTTCACCGACCCGAGCCGGGATGCTCACCGGGCGTCATGGTTTCCGCACAGGTGTCGGAGAACAGGAGACTCGCAAGAACGGGTTGGAGATCGGTGCGGACGAGCTGACGTTGCCGCGTGTCCTCGATGCTGCTGGCAGCGGCTATCGCCACGCCAGCTTCGGCAAGTGGCATCTGGGTGGCGATGCGGACAACCCCAACGAGATGGGATGGGATCACTTCAGCGGCATCCTCACGGGTGCGCTCGAGGACTACTACAGCTGGACCAAGACGGTCGACGGCGAGACGGTCGCCGTCGAGCGGTACGCGACCACCGAAACGGTGGACGACACACTCGCCTGGATCGGAACCGGCGACGAGCCGTGGCTGGCTTGGGTTGGTTTCAACGCTCCCCACCCGCCTTTCCATCTGCCCCCGAGTGAACTCCAGTCGACCACTCTCAGCGGCGCGTCCACCGACATCGAAGCGAACCCTGTCGCGTACTTCGACGCGGTGCTCGAAGCGCTCGACAACGAGATCGGCCGCCTGCTCGACGGCCTTGCACCAGAAGTGCGATCCAACACCATCGTCGTGTTCGTGGGCGACAACGGGACACCCGCCCGAGTGAGCGGTCACACGAAGGGCCAGTCCAAAGGTGGCCTCTACGAGGGCGGCATTCACGTGCCTTTGGCTGTGACTGGACCTGGTGTCGTGAGCGGCCGTAGCGACGCGTTGGTTGGGACCGTCGACATCTTCGCCACTGTCCTCGACATCGCCGGACTCGACATTGACGTCGAGCTGGCATCCACCCAGATCGATTCGGTCAGCTTCGGCGACGTCTTGTACGGAGGTGACGCGACGAGCGGTGTGATCATGTCGGAGATCTTCGGTTCCGAGACCGACACGGACGATCAGGGCAAGGCGATCCGCAACGATCAGCACAAGGTGATCGACTTCAGCGATGGACGGATCGAATTCTTCGACCTGGTCTCCGAGCCCCGTGGTGAGAACCCGATCGATGCGGGATCACGCACCGAAGCCGAGAACCAGATCCTCGATGATCTCGTATCGACGCTCCGAACGTGGACGGCCGAGCCGGATGCTCCCCGACCGGGGGCGTCCTAGATGAGTAGTTCCAAGGGCCTGTCGCGTTCCGCGGCGTGTTATCTGGCGGGCTGGGTGACGGTGGGTGGTGGTTCGGTCACGGTTGGTCGACCAGACGCGCCCGCGGGCGCGTTTCGCCACGCTCTGTCATCTCTCGGTCACACCGAGTCGACAAGACGCGTCCGCGGACAGCCCCACCCCAGATCGCCACGATCGATCCTTTCATCGGTGCCGTCTCATCCATACGAAGGGAACCTCAGACCCCAACCCTTGGAACTACTCGTCAAGTGGTGACGCGCGGAAGCGGTGTGGCTGTCCCCGGTTCGGGTGGTGTGG
>JAAETH010000494.1 GCA_024228575.1 Actinomycetes bacterium | reverse complement strand
TACTGCATCACGATTCCGCGATGCAGCTCGGGGAGGATGTTCTCCTCGAAGCCCGTTCCCATCATGTTGTCGACACACACGATGGCCGACAGGACTGCGGCGTCGACCCCGCACCCCCAGTTCTTCTCACCGTATTGATCGCCGGCGAACCACAACCCGTGGGCGTGAGCACTCTGGTGTGGGACGCGGTCGGTACCGAGGGGCCGGTTGGTGCCGAGGGCCTCGGGTGACGGCGTCCAGATGATGAACTCGACGTCCTCGTCCCAGGTGGGGAAGTTGGCGCGCGCCCACGCTTCGCATCGCTCGATGACCAGGCCGACGCGCTCGGGGTCGCGCATCTCCTCGGGGGTGAGGGCGGTGGAGAACAGGTACTCGCTCTTGTCGTCGGGTGCTCTCTTGGCGGCCCCTTCGCCCCACGCGGTGAACTCGCACATCACCATGTCGACCTTGCCGATGAAGCCCTCCTCCTCGGTGGTGATGGCCGGCATGTAGACGAACGAGTCCGGTTCGATGCCCAGGTCGGCGATGATCGAGCGCTTGGTCCCGGCCCAGCCGGTCAACAGCCCGATGCCACGATGTTGGTTCTCGACGAAGTCGACCCAGTCGCCTGGGAAGGCGTCGCGCGGCAGCACCCGGAAGGCGATCTTCGGAGGGAGGGTGCAGATGACGTGTTTGGCCTCGAGGGTGTGTTCCTCATCGCCGCTCCGGTATCGGACGCCGGAGGTGATGCCGTTGTCGATGAGCACCTCGGTGACGGGGGTGTCACGCAAGACCCGGCCACCATGACTGGTGATCACCTCTTCGAGGGCCATCGGGATGGCGATCGTTCCCGGCGTATCGACGGTGGCGACGGAGCCCGAGACCAGGCTCATCCCGAGCTGGCGTGCCACGGCCATGTATCCGAGGAAGTCGGGGGCTGCCGTCATCCTCGGCTCGGCGTCGCCGGTCTGGGAAGCGGACAGGACCTTGATGTAGTCGTAGGCCTCTGGATGGAGGTCCGCCGTCTCGAGCCAGTCCTGTAGCGACGTGTGTGCCAACTCGGTCAGATCGTCGGCCGAGAGTCGCCCCATCTCGCCCAGGTAGTGGCGTGTGCTGGCGAAACCGTCTGGTGTCATCCACGGATATGCGGTGCCCTTCTCGACCTGGTGCGAAACGGTCGGCCTGACGGTGCCATCGGCGTCCATGCCGTGCCAATCGATGAAACCCAGGCCCTGGTTCAGAGGCATCGTGACGTGTTTGTCGAAGTGCTGAAGCAGATGGTCGGTTCGGCTGCTGTTGCCCCAGAACAGGCCGTGGCCGCCGGCTTCGAAGGTGCGACCGTCGAGCAGGCCCTCGTCGAAGATGGTCTCGATATCTGGTGTGCACTTGCTCAGGTAGCAGTGCGCCAGGCCAAGCGAACGTTTGAACTCGGCGGGACCCATCTCGATGCCGTCGGCGTAGATCTTGTCGCCATGCCCCACATAGGAAAGACAGCGACCACCGATGAACGGCGAGCGCTCCAGTACCACCACCCGCTGCCCGCAATCGCGAGCCAGCAGGGCGGCGGCGGTCATGCCGGCGACGCCGGACCCGATGATGATGACATCGACATCGCTCTCGGTCATGGGTGTTCCTCCGTCTGCCCATCGGGGGCTGCGGTCGGGCCCCGTGACGATTTCTAGAGTAGAACTCCAGAAAGAGCAAACCATTCACGAGTGTTGATCGCTATTTGAGTCTCGTCCGGGAACTGGTCCAGCGGGTGCCCAGCCGGTCGCGGATAGGGTGCGCCTCATGAAGTTCTCCGTGTGGCCCAATCCAGCGCGTTCGATCGAAGAGATCCTCGATCTCGCACGTCTGGCCGACGATCTCGGCTACTACGGGTTCTGGTTCGCCGACCACTACATGCCCAACACCGACAGCGAGGCCATGCAGCCAGGCGACACCCACGAGGTCTGGGGTGTGCTTCCCGCCGTCGCCGCCGTCACCAAGTCCATCAGGGTGGGGCCCCTCGTGTCGCCGACATCGGTGCACCATCCAGCGCTGCTGGCCAACAGGGCGGCGACGATCGATCACGTGTCCGACGGTCGTATGGTGCTCGGACTCGGTGCCGGCTGGCAGATCAACGAACACAAGGCGTACGGCATCGAACTCGAAGCGCCCAAGGAGCGTGTCGACAGATTCGAGGAGGCGATCCAGATCACACGCTCGATGCTCGATTGTGAACACACCACGTTCAACGGGTCGATCTACACCGTTGCCGACGCACCCTGCGACCCCAAACCCGTGCAGGATCAGCTGCCGATCCTCGTGGGAACCGGTGGCCCTCGTATGTGTCGCATCACCGCCCGCCACGCCCAGGAATGGAACACGTGGGGAGGGCCAGAGATGGCCGGTGGTGCTCGCGGCACCTTCGACACCGCCTGCGAGCAGGTGGGCGTCGACCCGGCCTCCAAACACACCTCGGTGCAGGCCCTCTTCTTCCCGACCGACGACCAGGATCAGATCGATCAGATCCTCGCCGGTCCGATGGGTGAGCGGTCGATCGTCGGGTCGAACGAACACATCGTCGACGCGATCGGGCGGTACGCCGAGTTGGGGTTCGACGAGGTGATCATTCCCGATTTCACCGTCGGCAACACGGTCGAAGAGCGCCACGGTTTCTACCAGCGGTTCATGGCAGAGGTCGTGCCCGCCATCGGCTGATCTGACTGCCGCTCGCTCTCTGTTCGCCTATCGTTCGCGCCATGCGCGATTCCCGGTACGACATCTTGTTCGAGCCCGTCCAGATTGGGCCGGTGACAGCCCGCAATCGGTTCTACCAGGTGCCCCACTGCAACGGTATGGGGTACGGCCACCCTCGGGCTGTCGCCGAGATGCGTGGTGTCAAGGCCGAAGGTGGGTGGGCCGTCGTGTGCACCGAAGAGGTCGAGATTCATCCCACGTCCGATGTCTCCCCATACGTCGAGCTGCACAACTGGGACGAGCGCGACGTTCCGGGGTTGGCGCTGATCGCCGAGAAGGTGCACGAACATGGTGCGCTGGCGGGGATCGAGTTGGTCCACAACGGGATGCACGCTTCGAACCTCTACTCGCGCGAGGCACCGATCGGGCCCTCTTCTCTCCCCGTGGACTTGATCAACCCCGTTCAGGCACGGCGGATGGATCGAGGTGACATCGAGGAGCTGCGCAGATGGCACCGGGCTGCGATCGACCGTTCGCTTCGGGCCGGCTTCGACATCGTCTACGTCTACGCCGGACACTCGATGACGATCCTGCAGAACTTCCTCTCCCGTCGATACAACGATCGAACCGACGAGTACGGCGGCTCGCTGGAGAACCGTGCCCGGCTCCTGCGTCAGTTGCTCGAGGATGCCCGCGAACAAGTCGACGGGAAGGCGGCTGTTGCGTGCCGACTCAGCGTCGACGAGCTGATCGGTTCGCAGGGTTGGGAGCGAGACGAGGTCGAGCAGCTGTTCGGCATGTTGGGCGAACATCCGGACCTGTGGGACCTCCAGGTCGGCCCTTGGACATTCGACTCGTCGACTGCACGATTC
>JAAETH010000493.1 GCA_024228575.1 Actinomycetes bacterium | reverse complement strand
TTCGGATGCTACGGATCCGACATCGACACCCCCAACGTCGACGCCCTGGCTGCCAACGGTCTCCAGTTCACCAACTTCCATGTCACCCCCTTGTGCTCACCGACCAGAGCGGCCCTTCTCACCGGGAGATCCCAGCACGCCGTCGGGATGCGCTCGGTGTCGAACCACAACACCGGCTTCCCCCACCAGCGCGGTCATATCTCCGACCACGCCGCCACCATGGCCGAGGTCCTCCAGGCCGAGGGCTACGCCACCTTCTGTACCGGCAAATGGCACCTGGCCCCAACCCAGGACATCTCGGCTGCTGGCCCCCGCGACCATTGGCCCCTGAGTCGCGGCTTCGACCGGTTCTATGGCTTCCTGGAAGGTGAGACCGACCAGTTCCATCCCGAGCTCGTAATCGACAACCATCATGTCGACCCTCCAGCCGGGCCCGAAGACGGCTACCACCTGAGTGAGGACCTCGTCGATCAGCTCCTCCGCATGATCAATGACTCGAAGGGGGTGCGACCCGACCGGCCCTTCTTCGCCTATCTCCCTTTCGGGGCCACCCACGCCCCTCACCAGGCGCCCCAGGCATACCTCGACAAGTATCGAGGCCGCTACGACGAGGGTTGGGACATCGTCCGCCAGCGCTGGTATGAGCGCCAGCTCGAATTGGGCATCATCCCCGAAGGCACCGAGTTGGCCCCTCGCAACCCTGGCGTCGAAGCCTGGGACGACCTGCCCGAGAACCACCGCAAGCTGGCCTGTCGGCTCCAGGAAGCCTTCGCCGCCTTCCTCGACCACACCGACGACCAGATCGGCCGGCTGGTGGACGGGCTACACCACCTGGGTCAGCTCGACAACACTATCCTGGTCGTGCTGGCCGACAATGGCGCCTCTCAGGAGGGCGGCCCCTTCGGTGTGATGCACGAGATGAAGTTCTTCAACGGCATCATCGAGTCCCCCGACGAGGCAGTGGAGCGCCTCGACGACATCGGTGGTCCCAACAGCCACACCAACTATCCATGGGGTTGGGCCCAGTGCGGCAACTCACCGTTCAAGTGGTACAAGCAGAACACCCACGAGGGCGGCGTCCAC
>JAAETH010000492.1 GCA_024228575.1 Actinomycetes bacterium | reverse complement strand
GATCAACCTCCAGGTGCTGCACAACTACCTGGCCGCCGAGGACTTCGACCCGATCCTGGCGTCGAGCGGTGCGGAGGCCCTGCGCCTGCTCGGCGAAGAGACTTTCGACCTGGTGTTGCTCGACGTCATGATGCCCAGGCTCTCGGGCTACGAGGTCTGCCGCGCCCTGCGCGAGAAGTACCCGATCGGCGAGCTGCCGGTGCTCTTCCTGACCGCCAAGACCCGGACCTCGGACGTGGTCACCGGCCTGGCCCTGGGCGCCAACGACTACCTGACGAAGCCGGTCGCCAGGGACGAGCTGCTGGCCCGTGTGCGCCCCCACCTGGATCTTCTGCACGTCCATCGCAACCTGGAAGACCTGGTGCAAGAGAAGATGTCCGAGGTCAAGGTGCTGACCGGTCTGCTGCCGATCTGCGCGACGTGCAAGAAGATCCGCGACGACGGCGACCACTGGGCGCCGTTGGAGACCTTCATCGACGCCCACTCCGAGGCCGAGTTCAGTCACGGGCTCTGCCCCGAGTGTCTGGTCGAATACTACCGCAAGGCGGGACTGGAGCCACCGTCGATCGGTGACCCGACTTGAATGGAGCCACGGCGGCTACGTCCCCGACGGCGAGATCATGCCTCGCGTGCTCACCAAGCCGTTCGAGCCCGAGCGGCTGCTTCAGACGGTGCGCCTGGCGGTCAGTCGTGGCGACACCTCCCCGAATTGACTCCGAGAGCTCCGGGAACGTCTCTGACCCGCGGCGACTGAGGCTGGAGTCCGCCGCTCCGGAGGCGGCTGGTCACCGCGCTCGGAGCCCTGCTGGCCCTGGCGCCGCCGCTCCCGGGCGCGAGCCCCCCATCCGTCTCTCTCCAGGGGAACCCGCCGGGCATCGAGCTCGAGCACCTGATCCCGCGTGGTGTGCGGGAAGGCCCGGTGAAGAGGATCGACGTTTTGCTTGACACTGCCTCGACCAACGATCCAGATCCACTGAGCTTTTGAGGCCGGGAGCTTCGACCGCCTGGTTTGGTAGGATTCGCAGCGATGCGGAGAACCGAGCTGACGCGGGTCCGGCGGGTCGTCTTGCCGCGAGGGCTCAGCAACCGATGAGCACATTCCGACCGGAAAGGATCTCGTGCGCGTGACGCGCTGGCGGCTCCGCGGCCTGTTGGTGGTTCTGGCGCTGTTGCCCTGCAACGTCCAGGCTCAGTCCAGCTCG
>JAAETH010000491.1 GCA_024228575.1 Actinomycetes bacterium | reverse complement strand
CTGGACCCGCCTCAGTGGTGACCAGGTCGGGGTACTGCTGGCCGATCATCTCTTGGGCCACAGCTCAGGCCCGGATCGGCTCGTCGCCTCGTCTCTTGTCTCGTCCCGGCTCATTACGGCCATGGCCGAAGATGTTGGCGCCACCAGCATCCGTACCTTGACCGGGTTCAAATGGGTGGCCAGACCAATCGTCGAGCGCCCCAAAGATCACTATCTCCTTGGCTACGAAGAGGCCCTCGGCTATTGCGTCGGTGATCGCGTCCGCGACAAGGATGGGATCAGCGCCGCTCTTGTCATGGCCGAACTGGTGGCCGAGACGGTGGCTGCGGGGGAGACCCTGTGGGATCGTCTCGATCGCCTGGCCCAACGCCACGGCGTCTATCTGACGGCTCCGGTCACCCTGGTGTTCACCGGTGCTGGTGGGTCGGAGCGTCGCCAAAGACTCCTACAACAAGTCCAGTCCTCACCCCCGATCGAGCTGGCCGGGGTCGAGATCACGGGCTCCGAAGACCTCTCGCTCGGGCACGACCTGCCTCCGGCCAGCGG
>JAAETH010000490.1 GCA_024228575.1 Actinomycetes bacterium | reverse complement strand
TTGTGGAACGACTCGTCTTCTCGACGAAGAGCCGCGATGTGACCGACGTGTGGGTCGCCGGGGACAGGGTGGTCGAGAACCGGGCGCTCACCACGATCGATGTCGATGAGGCAATCGAGCAAGTGACGGCCAGAGCCAGGCGCCTGCGGCCGTGACAATCCGCTAGGAAACCAGCCAATCGCCCGGTTGAGGATTGTCGCCGTACAACCTGGCCTGCATACGCTGCATGCCACCGATCCACCGGTCGACGTCGGACGCCTTGCGTTCGACGTAGGTTGCGACCTCGTCGTGAGGCAGCACGTGGAACCTTTCCGCCGCCAACGCCTCGATGACGGTGTCGGCCAGCTGATCGGGAGAAAGCACGCCGTCTCGCGCGGCGACACCCAACATGCCACCCCCGGGACGGTCGCGAGACGGGCTGTTCTCGGTGATGTTGGTGGCGACCGCCTGCGGACACAGGACGGAGACCTTGATGCCCTGATACCCATGGGTGATGGCGATCCACTCGGACAAGGCCACAGCCGCGTGTTTGGTGACGGTGTAGGCGAGGCTTCCGACCTGAGCGAGAAGGCCCGCTGCCGACGCAGTGTTGAGCAGGTACCCCTCGCCCCTTGCGATCATCGACGGGAGCACTGCCCTCGCGGCGTAGATGTGAGCCATCACGTGAACGTCGAACATGCCGAGGATCTCGCTGTCGTCGATCTCGAGTCCTCCCACCGTCACATAGCCGGCGTTCGAGACGAACAAGTCGATTGGCCCGTGGGCATCTTCGGCCTGCTCGACCAGGGCGGCAACCGCCGCCTCGTCGGACACGTCGAGGGCCACGCCGGTTCCACCCACCCTTTTCGCGGCCGCAACGGCGCCGGCTTCGTCGAGGTCGGCGACCACGATGTGAGAAGCCCCTTCCGCATGGAACCGTTCGGTCAGGCCGAGGCCTATCCCGCTAGCTCCACCGGTGACGACAACAACCTTGTCCCGTAGCTCCATACATTCGACAGTAGAAGCCCGGGCGCCTTCCCACCAACGATCACCGTGCCGTCCGACCGCCGCCACGTTCGTTCGGACACCTCGAGACATTGACCTAACCTCTTGGCATGCTTCGTCGCCTCGCCATCTGGGCCCTGCTGGTCTTGCCACTGATCACAGCGACAGCAACACCGTCGAGCGCCCAGAGCGCCGATCGCATCGCAGCAAATCTCTCGGACGCCGGGGTATTCGTCGAGTCCGGTTCGGCTGTGACCGAGCGCGAGGTCACCGATGCCGTCCGCACGCTGGCCGACGAGGGTGTGTACGTGATGGTGGCCGTCCTCGACGACGATCCGTCCGATCCCGACGGCCTCGCGTCGACACTCCGCGACAAGACCGACGGCACCATCTTGTTGATCTCTCCGGGCTTCATCGCTGCGGCCAGCAACGACTACGAAAGCCATGAGATCAACAGCGCCATCGACGACTCGTTCGACTCGTTCGACGATCTGGGCGACGGGATCGTTGCGTTCGGGAGAGCCCTTCCAGCGAGTAGGTCGACACCGCCGACAACATCCGAGACGGCAACACCCACCACTTCGGAAGACCCGGATTCGACAGCAGGATCTTCGGCCGACAGTTCGGGCGGGAGCGGCATCGGCGGGGTGTTGATCTTCCTCGGCATCATCATCGGTGGAGTCGTCGCCCTTGTCCTTTGGACCCGATCACGCAACAAGAAGAAGGTCCAGGCCCAGATCACCGAACGTCGGACCGCCGTATCGGCCGAGCTCCAGGAGGTCGGGGCTGACATCGTCGAGCTCTCGGATCGTGTCGCCTTCGCCGAGATCGACGACGCCACCGACCACTTCCGGAAAGGAAACGACCAATTCCTGGAGCTTCAGAACCGGCTCGAAGCGGCCCAGTCGTTGTGGGAGGTCACCCAGATCGACTACGAGGCCGATACGGCCGCCTGGCACCTCGACGCGACCGAAGCATTGCTCGACGGCAAGGCTGTCCCCGACGAGCCCGAGAGGCCCGATCTCACCACCGGCCGCCCCGCGGATCCCGCCGAGGTCGATCGCGAGCGCTCCAAGGCAGAGGAACGTGAACGCGTCGACTCTCGTCTCGACGATCGATACCGACGAGACCAGCCAAGGTCACGCGACCGGGTCGAGTCGCGACGCAACCGTCGCGGCCGCTGGGAGGCGCCCAAGACACGAGGGGGGCGCCTCGGCGACGTGGGCACCGGAATCCTCGTCGGAGGAATCCTTCGCGGAGGCGGCCACGGACGCAAACCACCACCGCGTTGGAACGGTGCCGGAAGCCTCGGTTCGACCCGCACCGGCGGGTCGGCATCTCGTTCGCGGACCCGAACCCGCACTGGCGGGTCGGCTTCGAGAGCTCGCAAGAGGAATTCGCGGACCGGTGGGAGCGCATCTCGCCGCCGGTAGCACCTAGCATGATCATCAGCGAAAGATCTTGGTGAGGAGCACCCAGACAATGTTCAAGCGCATCTTCAACTACATCCGGACATGGTTCCGCGGCAAGGCCGAATCGGCCATGAACCCCGAGGTCGAGATCGAGATG
This sequence comes from Actinomycetes bacterium, assembly GCA_024228575.1. Taxonomy (GTDB): domain Bacteria; phylum Actinomycetota; class Acidimicrobiia; order Acidimicrobiales; family Poriferisodalaceae; genus JAAETH01. Next base: position 25,326 of record JAAETH010000490.1, on the reverse strand, counting down.
GCCATGGAGGAGGCGCGAAAACAGAATCAGGCGCTGCGAACCCAGGCCGCCAAGGTCATTGCCCACCGCACCAAACTCGAACACCGCATCGAGCGCGCCGCAGACGACGTCGCCGAGGCCCGCGAGATGGCCAAGGCCGCCCTGCTCCGGGCCGAGAAGGCCAAGATCGCTGGTGACGTCGACGGCCTGACCAAGTGGACCAACTCGGCATCGAGCCTTGCCATGAAGCTGACCGCCTCGGAGAACAACCTCAACTCGCTCAAGGAGCAGTACGAGCTTGCACTCGAACAGTCCGAAGGGGCCAAGACAGCGGTCGAGCAGAACGCAATGCGGCTTCAGGAACTGACCGCCAAGCGCATGGAGCTTCTTGGTGCCATCGAGCAGGCGAAGATGCAAGAGGCCGTCAACTCGACGATGGACGCCCTGAACGAGACCATCGAGAGGGATGCGCCAAGCCTGTCGAGGGTCGAGGACAAGATCAGCGATCGTCTCGCCGAAGCAAAGGCCAGGACCGAGCTGCGCTCTGCAACTCCAGAAGGAGCAGAGGCAGAGCTTCGCGAGGCCGTCTCCCTGTCGCGTGCCGACGACAAGCTCGCCGAGCTGCGCGCCGAGCTGGGCCTCGACGATGCTGCCATCGAGATGGATGCTCCGGGCGAACTCGAAGCCTGACACCCGGGGGCGAAGGCCCAAACGAGGCTCAGCCGACGCTACGAAGGTCGACCACGAAGATCAGGGTCTCGTTTGGACCGATGACGCCGCCGGCACCACGGGCGCCATACCCGAGTTGGGGCGGGATCGTGATCCGGCGGCGGCCACCCACACACATTCCGGCGACACCTTGATCCCAACCCGAGATCACCTGTCCGGCACCGAGTCCGAACGAGAAGGTCTCGCCGCGGTTCCAGGAGGCATCGAACTCGCTGCCGGTCGACCACGAGGCACCGACGTAGTCGACGGTCACGGTCATCCCAGCCTGGGCTTCGGCGCCGTCGCCCTCGACGAGATCGTCGAGCGCGAGTTCGGCGGGAGGCTCGGTGTCGGGCACAGAGATTTCAGGTCGTTCGTAGACATCCACGACACGGCACGCTAGCGGCGTTTTGGGCACAACCCGGGAGACGGTCATGGAATTCACGGAGACAGCCAGAGAACAAGCCCGCACCATGGTGACCGGATTGTTGAGCGGAGAGGGGTCCCTATTTCGCGTCGACATCGGAGACGCGGAAGCGCTCGAGCAACTCTGGCTGGTGATGTTGCTCGGCGGTCAGACCCAACGTATGGACGCAGGTCTCGCGATTCCGTTCTTCATCGTCGAACCTGCACGGCTCGGGCTCGACATCGATGACGGTTCGCTCGCTCTCGTCGGTCCCGGACTCACTTCGGTCGACGACGTCGTCGACGATCTCGCTGCCGCTGCCGCCGGCACCATCGTCGCAGGATGCCTACTGAGCGCCGACGACGACGTGATCCACCTCGTAGCCCAACGGCCTGGTGACGACGAACCGGTCAGCTTCATGCTGACTGAAACCACAGTGCGCCGCACGAGCCTCGACACAGATTCACCCCTGCTGGCAGCGCTGAACGCAGGCGTCGCCGGACACGGCGTCTGAGGTCGAAAGCCGGCCGCGATATCGTCGACTTCGTCACCCGGTTTCCATCCAACTCGGTCGGCTACACACCCACGGGCGAGTACAAGTGCGCGGAACAGATCACGAATGCCCCTGACGCCGCGGGCCTCGCTTGGAGTCGAACTCTCGCTGGCTGACCTCGACCAGATCACCGCCTCGAACCTCATACGACACGACCCTGGTCACCTGGTATTGACCCTGACGTTGCCGTCCCGAGATCTGGTCGAGCCCCATACCTTCGATGATCGGAAGAAGGGCCACGGCCTTGAAGCCGTCGTCCGAGCCAGGGTTCGATCGTTTGTCCTCGCGGATCAGTTCGCCAGAGTCCCAGATCCAGCAGTCGTCGACGTTGATGAAACATGACCGGTAGTTGGTCCTCGATTTGGCGACCACGGCCCCAGGGCACACGATGAAACGCTGGCTCAGGTAAGGGGCCATGGCAAGACCATCGGCACCAAATCCGACATCGAACCCACGCGAGATGACGGCGTCCTGGTCGCCAGACTCGATTGCCCTTCGGCGTTGCTGGTCTCTGAGGGCTTCGGCGAGGTGTGTTGTTGTGGATTCGTCGAGAACGCGGGCCAGCTCGTCGGCGTGGGTGATGTCGGTGGTCAGCCATTCGGCGACCTCGGCGGGATCGATCGGGTTCACCGATAGATCATGCCGCGACGGTGGGACATTGGTCCTCTGATGCAGCTGAAGGTAGCGGGTTCTCCGCTTGGCTTTCGAAGTGCGGCCGGCCACGAGCTACGGTCGCCACTCGTGCCAGACACAACCAGCGGCTCAAGCTCGAGACCCCTCATGTTCCGCGGTTGGCGAGTCGTCGGAGCTGGAGCAATCCTCCAGGCTCTCTACTCGGGCCTGGTCATGCAGGGCTTCGGCCAGTACGCGGTCGTTCTCGAACGCGACTTCGGCTGGAGCAAGTCGATGCTCTCGGCCGCGTACTCGATGAACCGGGCCGAGTCCGCCCTGCTCGGACCACTCCAGGGGTGGGCGCTCGACAGACTCGGAGCGAAGCTCGTCGCCCGGATCGGGCTCGTGTTGGCGGCTGTCGGCTTGTTTGCATTCAGCCAGACTCAGAACACGTGGCAGTTCTTCGCGAGCTTCGTTCTCATCTCCGTGGGAACGAGCCTCAGTGGATTCCTGACGGTGACGGTCGCGATCGTGCGATGGTTCGAACGCAAGCGAGCAAGGGCACTCTCGCTCGGATCCATGGGGTTTGCAGCCGGCGGGCTGTTGGTTCCACTCCTCGCTTTCTCGATCGAGAAGGTGGGATGGAGGACGACGGCGGCCGGCAGCGCGGTCCTGTACCTGGTGCTGGCATGGTCGCTCACTTCACTTCTGGAAGGCACCCCAGAGGAACACGACACGTTTGTGGACGGAGTGCCTCCGAGTGAGATCAAGGACGACCGACGTCGAGCAGAAGGGCTGACCGACGTCCACTTCACGGCGCGTGAAGCGATACGAACCCGGGCCTTCTGGTTCATCTCTCTGGGCCATATGAGCGCACTGCTCATCGTCGGAGCAGTCCTTGCACACCTATCGCTGCTGTTGGTTTCCGAACACGGCTACACCCTCCAAGAGGCGAGCTTCGTCGCCGCCGGCCTTCCGCTGCTGCAGATCGTCGGAATGGTGGCGGGCGGATGGTTGGGCGATCGCTTCAACAAACGACTGATCGCCTCACTCGCCATGTTCGGACACACCTCTGGCCTCCTCCTGCTCGCGTTCGCCGACGGACCCCTGATGATCTGGTCGTTCGTCGCACTACACGGGCTTGCCTGGGGAGTGCGAGGTCCCCTCATGCAGGCACTGCGCGCCGACTACTTCGGATCGACGAGCTTCGGTTCGATCATGGGCGTCAGCTCGCTGATCGTGATGTTCGGAACGGTTGTGGGGCCGATCGTTGCGGGTGTGCTCGCGGATCGGACCGGCAGCTATCGATTGGGCTTCATCGTGCTGTCGATACTGGCCCTTTCTGGCGTGCTGTTCTTCAGCCTTGCCACACCGCCTACCCCGCCCGTCCGCGACTGAGCTTCGAACCCCGACCGAGGTCGGCCTTGTCGGCTGCAATGGTCCCAGCGTGGAAACCAGCCGGGTTGCTGAGAGAACTCCGCCGACCGCTCCCAAGCCGCGGGAACACATGGTCGACCAGTTTCTCGACGGCCTCGTCGCGGCTGGCCATGACCGGCAAGAGATCGTTCTCGTCGATGCCAGAGTTGCGTTCGGCCGCGCTGCGAACCTCCCGGAGACGCTCGCCGATGCGGGCACCGAAACCGAGAAGGAAGCTGTGTCTGAAGGATCGGATACGCCGCCGGTCGTGTTGCCACTCGCGCTCGAGACGGCCCATCTCGGCGACGGCTTGGACGAGCAGTGAAGTGTGCAGGAGTTCGACCGCATCGAGCTCGTGTCTGAAGCCGAACACGGTCGACAATTGCAGCTGCGGATGCAGGACGGTGCGACAACCGTTGGCCGACGCGATCGATGACAGCAGGTCTCCCTTGGCACTCGCGTACGGAGCCTCGTGCCAGATACGTATTGCCGCCGGTGCCTCGCCGTCGGGATCGTCGAGCATCGCCAGCTCGATCGAGTGCCGCGACATCATCTGCTGGGCCTTGACCGTGAACGCCTCGGCTTCCTCCGGAAAGGTCGTTGCCTCGGCCTTTGCAAGCATGGCCCTGATCCGTTCGAGGATCTTCGCGGTGTTCGCCGAACGAGCCCGGCCTCCGGAGTGATCGACTCTTGAACCAGGAGGGTCGCACACAAATGCCATACGTGGAAGCCGCGCCAACACAGTGGTGACAGTTCTCAGCCGAGACTCGAAATCGCCGGGGATGCCAGGCGATGACGCCAACACCGCAAGACTGCGAGCCGGTGACCGGGAGGCGACTTCATCGAGTTGATCGATCCATTGCTGAACAGCCGGCGTCGGGTTGGCGCGACGCTCGTCGAGCACGGCGGCGGCGGCGATGTCTCTATGTTCCCTGCCGAGGAGCTTGTCGATTGCCCGGACGACCTCGATCGGAGTCCAGCCTCGCGGCCACAGTGCAGCGATTGCATCGACCAGGGCATCTGCGGCCTCGTGGGTATCGGATATGTCGGGCACCACGGTCTTCTCGAACATGCCATCAGCCTTCCATCCACCTGTGACATTCAATCGTGAGCGACGACTGCTTCGGCCGCTGCGGAATCGGCCGACCGCAACCACATGGACCAAACCGCTCTGCGAGCAGTGGCCACCATCGTTGCTGCCTCGATCGCTTTCGTCGCCTGCTCTGGCGACTCGACAGCAGACGAGATCGGCACTGACGACAACACAAACACGACAACCGAAACAACCGGTGCCTCTCTGGACCCAGGCGATCCACTGCGTTTACCCCAGCAGCTACCCACTGCCGAGGATGGATCGAACCCGAGCGAAGCCGACTCGACGACCGATACTCCCAGTCCCACCACAACAACCGCATCGGCCGCGGCCGGGTCGACCTGGACCCCAACCGACAGCGACATCTCGGCCCTTCAGACGATGCTTCTGACCGAGGACGGGCTGGGGGGAACCTGGAGCGAAGTCGAACCAGATGGCGAACAGACGCTGCCCTATGCAGACAACTGCGCCTTCATGCGTCCCCTGATCGCCGATATCACCGGTGCGACGCTACGACAGGCGTTCAGCGATCCAAACGGTGCTCGCATCGAGTTCGACGTGGGCGTGGGCGACCCCGAGATTGTCGCCACCCATTTCGGCGCGTGGTCGGCCGAGGGCTCACACGACTGCGTCCAATTGGCGGTCGAAGAGCTCTACCCTGAGAACCTCGAGGGCTCAATAATCGAAGCCGAACCGGTACCCGAGATCGTGGACGCGTTCGGCTACCGGGTCACCGTTGCGCTGGCGAGCGAAACAGGCGAGGACGTCATCATGTGGTCGTCGACGATGATGGTCGCCCGAGAGCACATCTCGCTCGTCACCGTGACGTCACCCGAGGTGCTTCCCGAAGACCTGCAGGACATTCTGGCGTTGGCGGCCGCAGCTATCAGCTGAATGAGTCGAGGCTCTGCCGCAGAACCTGTTGGCGGGCCTCGCCATACCAGTCGGGGTCGAGACCGTACATCTCAGCAGCGTTCACAAGACCCCTGCCGCTGTCTCTGACCTCGATCGTCGTGGGGTCGATGAGAGAGGGATGTTCGACACCGACGGCACGCGCGAGCTTCACCAACTCGGTGTTCATGGCCACGATGTAGTTCGCGAGCCGCGCCGCCTTGTCGGTGGGGTCGAGCCCTCTGCTCAGGCGTCTGGTCTGGGTCGCCACACCGGTCGGACAGTGGCCGGTGTGACAACGCTGGGCCTGGATACATCCAACCGCCAGCATCGGCTCGCGCGCCACGGCGATCAGATCGACGCCCATCGCCATCGCCAGGGCGGCCTCGGCGGGGAACCCCAGCTTGCCAGAACCCACAAACACAACGTCGTTGTGAAGGCCGACCTTCGCAAAGGCACCAAAAACGACTCCGAACGCGTCGCGAAATGGCAACGACATATGGTCCGAGAACGCCAGTGGCGCGGCCCCGGTGCCTCCTTCGCCACCATCGACCGCTATGTAGTCGGGCCCCCGACCCGTGTGTTTCATGTGCTCCGCGAGCTCAGCCCAGACATCGATCTGACCTACCGCCGACTTGATTCCGACGGGTAGTCCTGTCGCATCGGCGATCTGCTCGACGAACTCGACCATGCTGGGAACGTCGTCGAACTCGGAATGGAACGCCGGACTGTGGACGGTCTCACCGACGGGAACACCACGTGCGGCCGATATCTCGCTGGTGACCTTCTCGCCTGGCAGGACACCTCCGAGGCCCGGCTTGGCTCCCTGGCTCAGCTTCACCTCGATCGCTCTGACCGGTGCCCCCTGGATGGATTCGCGCAGGACGTCGAGGCTGAATCGCCCACGGGCGTCGCGCGCCCCGAAATAGCCGGTGCCGAGCTGGAAGACGAGATCGCCTCCGTGGCGGTGATGTTCGCTGATCCCTCCCTCGCCGGTGTTGTGAAGGCACGAAACGATCGAACTGCCCATGTTGAGCGCCTGCACAGCCGGGCCCGAGAGCGAGCCGAAGCTCATCGCCGAAACACTCGTCAACGAACTCGGACGGAAGGCACCGGGTCTGCGACGCCACCCACCGAGGGTCTTCGCGACGGGGACTTGCGCCGGCTGCGTGTCTCGTTGCGGAAAGGGCGCATGCCTGAAGAACACGTAGCCGTCGACCTCGAGGCGATTGTCGGTACCGAATCCGAAGTAGGGGTTCTCCTTCTTTGCTGACGCGTAGACCCACCGGCGCTGGTCACGACTGAACGGTCGTTCCTCGTCGTTGCTCGTCACGATGTACTGGCGCAGCTCGGGGCCAAACCGTTCGAGAATGAAACGAAGGTGCCCGACCACAGGGAAGTTCCGCAAGATGGCGTGCTGCTTCTGGGTCACGTCGTAGACAGCGATGCCAGCAAGCACGACGACAATTCCGATCAGCAGCCAAAGGACGACGCTCATCCGCCAGACCGTAGTAGTTCGAGTCCCAGCGATCACCGGCCGCCGAAGTCGATTCACGGATCGTCGACATCGATCGGGTTGTCGTGCGACCCCACCTCAATAGTGAACCGGCCGAAGTCGCCATGATGATCCTGGACGAGTCGCTCGGCCGAACGCGATTCGCCACCCACGCCCTCGAGAGCAACACCGGTCACCAGCTCGGCGAGATCGCCGAGCTGGTCGTTCCCGGTCACGTCGACGACCATTTCACCCGCGACCTCGGACACCTCGGCATTGACCCGATTGCGCAATGTCTCGGCTGCGACCTTCTGCGTCACCACCCGTCCCCCCTCCTTGGCGCCGATCTCGGCGAGCTCTTCGATCGCTTCGCGCGTCGCTCTCACGCCGGTGCCGGAAACACCTGGCACGGGTATCAGGCCAACTCCGTGAATGCCTGCGTTCGCCCAGTCGCCCTGTGAGATGTAGTAGAGCGCGTACCCAGCGTCGATGACATCTCCAACGACGGGGACGAAGCTGCCGACGGCAAGAGCGCCGCTGGCGAGCTCGCCCCAGCTGAAGCCGCTGTCGCCTTTCAGACCGAGCTGATCGATCAGAGAGTCATCGTCATCGACGAACTCGAGCACACGGGCGGCGATGAGACGCTCTTGTTCGGAGTAGAGATCCGAACCTGCCATGGCGCGAAGGTCCTCGAGCGACATGATCGCGTCACCGTCGACGTCGCTGTCGCCCGTCTCGACCCTGTCCCTCGCTGTGTCGAGGTTTGCTGCGATGGCGAACAGGCCCAGAGCGGCAACGGCGACATCGTCGATCTCGGACTCGAAGATGTCGGCGTGTTCGCTGAACCACAGGGCATCCTCGGCGGTCTTGACACCCTCGGACATCATCGAGGCCAGCCTGTCGGAGTCGGCCTGGCGAAGCCGATGCGCCACACTCGAAGCCAGGTTGCCGAGATCGTTCCAACGCCGGGCCACGGTGACCGCAGCATCTTCGAGATGCACGATGTGAACCCCTTCACAACGCCAGTTGATCAAACGCGAGAGATCGCCGATCCGACCTGCCGACCTCAACATCGCCTCGGAGTCGTCCGCCCACCGGGCCGCGGCCCGAACCATCATGTCTGGATCCCCCGCCACAACTGACACAGGCAGATCATACACCTACATCAGTATATTTCAACTAGTTTCAATCTGTTTCAGATTGCTCAATCCCGGGACTGGTCCTACGCTCGGATGAACACCGACACGAGGAGATTCACAATGGGGCTGTTCGACAAGGCGAAGGACCTGGCGGGCGAGAACGCCGACAAGGTCGACGATGCTCTCGACAAGGCAGGCGAGATGGCCGACGACAAGACCGGTGGCAAGTACACCGACGAAATCGAGACTGCTGTCGAAAAGGCCAAGGACGTTCTCGGCGACTGATCCGATGCGGGCCGAGGACGAAGCCCTACTGAGGGGACGGCGCCCGTTCAGCGCCGACCTGCCACACGACGGACTCGAGGTGGTGTTCGTCAGGGCCCAACAGGCTCACGGCGCCATTGTCGACATCGCAGTGGGAGAAGCGCTGGCATCTCCTGGCGTCGTCGCCGTTCACACCGCTGACTCGCTCGACCTCGGCTCGTTTGCCCACTTCCCACAACTCGATGAGGCCCGGGCCAGGCACCCACTCGCCCAAGGCCGGGTCAGACATGTTGGTGAGGCAGTTGCTGTTGTGGTCGCAGACACTCTGGCTCACGCCATCGATGCAGCCGAGCGGGTCTGGGTCGATATCGACGAGCTGCCGGTGCTCGTCCATCCAGCGACGGCAATCGCCGCCGACCCCCTCTACGAATCGACGACCTCGAACATCGTCCACCAGGTCTTCGACAGCTCCGCCGACCACGACCCAGGAGTCGATGGTCTCGAGGCCAGCATCATGGTGGACCTCGACGTGCGCAACAACCGGGTCGCCTCTGCTCCCATCGAGACCGACGGCATCCTCGCCTCGCCCGGCGCCGACGGCAGGCTCCAAATCTGGTGCACCTCTCAAGGCGTTCACGAGATACGCGACGAGCTCGCCAGAGCACTGGGCATCGACCCGGGCCATATCCGCGTCAGGTCGCCTGCGGTAGGTGGAGGGTTCGGCGGTAGGGCAACCCTGCCTGTCGAGTTCATAGTTGTGGCCAGGCTCGCTCAGTTGCTGAATCAGCCCGTCAGGTTCATCCAGACACGCTGGGAGAACCTGACCTCGATGCCCGCCGGCCGCGACACCCACACCAGCCTCCGGCTCGGCCTAGACGACGACGGCTCGATCGTGTCGTTGGACGTCGATCTCACCGCCGACGCAGGGTCCACGGCACACATGAGCCCGATGCTGATGGTTTCAATCAATCGACAAGCGACCGGCATGTATCGCATACCAACGCTGACCTGGAATGGAACAGCGGTTCTGACCAACACGACTCCGGTGGGCGCCTACCGCGGAGCGGGCCAACCCGAGGCGAACCACGCCAGAGAGCGCGCACTCGATGTCGCCGCCCACCGGCTCGGAATCGACCCCATCGACCTGCGACGACGGAACCTGCTGACGGCTGACGAACTCCCCCACTCAGCGCCTGGAGGAGCGTTGTACGACACTGGCGACCCGCTCCGCGCTCTCGAGGTAGCGGTCGAGGTCGTCGATGTTGCCCACTGGAGAGCCCGCCAGATCGAACATCGCTCGAAGGGCGCCGAGACAGCCATCGGAATAGGAGTCGCGTGTTATGCACAGACGTCGGGGCGCGGAGCGCCAGCCGATACCGCACGGGTGCGAGTGACCGAACAAGGACGCGCCGAGATCGCTTGCGGCAGTGCCTCACACGGCCAGGGACACCTCACCACACTCGGGACGCTCGTCGCGCAGAAACTCGGGCTGAGCCTCGAACAGATCGATTTCGTCGACTCCGACACCGATGCCGTGGCGACGGCGCTCACAACCGGAGGATCGAGAGCCACACAGATCCTCGGGACCGTCGTCTCGAACGCAACCGACGACGTGCTCGCCGCAGCACGCGACATCGCAGCCAGTCTGCTCGAAGCATCGGCCGACGACATCGTGGTTGCCTGCGGCACCAGCGAACGTCCAGCCGGACTGACGGTCGCGGGTGTTCCGGCACGATCGGTCTCGTGGTCGGAGGTCGCAGCCAGGGGTTCGAATCGATGTATCGAGTCAATTCGAGCCGAATCGGCAGCGGGGGAAGCACACCCGTATGGCGCTCACGCCTCGATCGTCGAGGTCGATCTCGTCACGGGAGAGGTCAGTCTGCTCGAGCACGTGGCCGTCGATGACTGCGGCGTTGTCCTACAGCCGGAATTGGTCGCCTCCCAACAACACGGTGGATCGATTGGTGGCATCGGTCAGGCATTGTGGGAGAACCTCGGATACGACCGAAATGGCACGCCTCAGAACGTGTACTTCACCACATACGGGCTTCCATCGGCCGCCGAGGTTCCATTCATCAAGGCCCGCACGATCACAACACCCACCCAGAGAAACATCCTCGGCACCAAGGGCATAGGCGAGAACGGCTGCAATGGTGCAACCGCAGCGGCCCACAACGCCGTATGTGATGCCGTCTCACACCTCGGCATCGAACACATCGACCTTCCGCTCACACCCCAGAAGGTGTGGGAAGCGATCAATCGCTAGACCCATTGGTTGTGACGATCTAGAAGTCGTCGGCCTGCAGGTCGCCGGAGCGGCCAACGAGGCGCGCCACGCTGTCGAGGTCTTCGTGGTTGATGTAGGCGCCGAGGAATCGGCGGGCACCCGTGAACGCGGCACGAGCGTGCAGGACCCGCCAGTTGTCGAACAAGAGCACTTGGCCTGGCTCCCATTCGAGCCGGCACCAGTGCTCTTCGTTCTCGAATTCGCGGCCGAGTTTCGCATAGGCATCGCGGAAGTCGGCATCGGCGTCGGCGAGGTGGAAGGGCGCCCGGTCGTAGTTGTTGAAGGTGACCTGCACCAGCCGCCCGGTGCCATCGACTCGCAGAGGTGGCCGCTCGGCCATCAGGTGAACACCAGGCTCCACGTATTCACCCACGACGTCGTAGGAGGTCAGGAGGTCAGCGACCCGCGAATCGACGCGGACCAGCCTGTCGGCTGCCGCGAATCCATCCGCGAGGATGCTCTCACCGCCTGTCCCGTCTCGCTCCTGGCAGATGAACATCTGTACGCCGGGCGCGTCGTGCATGTACGTGGCATCGGTGTGGAGACCGATAGAAGATGTGGTGTAGGCACTGTCGGCGTGATCGGTCAACCCGGCAGCCAACTCCCACACATCCCCGAAGATGGTTCGCCTCACATAACCGAGCTTCGAGGCGATCTGCTCGACCGCCTCAGCTCCGTGGGCCGCTCCTGCGAGCACAGCAAAACCGTCGACGGTCATCCGTTCCACGAGGTCGGGCACGGCATGACCCGCGATGACTTCACCGGCGTCGAGTGGTTCCTTCGCCGCAGACGGTCTGGCGGAATCCCACAACCGCGCCTCGTCGGAGCCCACCGAGGCGGGATGCTTCTTCGAATGAACCGGGTCGATCCGGCCCGACACAGCAGCGAGCCGATCGAGCGAGATCGAGGTCACGCCATCGCCCCACTCGAAGGCGGCACACGAGCTGTCGAGGCTCACGCGCGGAGTTTCGTGAGACTCGTTGCCGAACGATCCGAGGAGCCTCTGGCCAGTACGTGGATCGACACACGATGTGTCGTCGCAGTGGTCCCGTAGCCAGGACCAGGAAAGGTCGACCGTGCGAGCTGAGCCGCCCACACGCAGACCGTCGTCGGTGACATCGATGTCCATAATTGCAACAGTCTGCCTCATCCACGCAGCCACAATGGTCCGATGCAGGATCACGTGGCCGAAAATCGGCGCTACTGGAACGAATACGCACCCCAATGGGTCGCCGCTGGCGAACGCGAGTGGGCCGCTCGATCCCCGTATTGGGGCATGTGGCGCATCCCCCAATCCGAGGTGCCCCTGCTACCTGACGAAATGGGCCAGGTCAACGCGATCGAGCTGGGGTGCGGCACTGGCTACATCTCGGCGTGGATGCAGCGTCGCGGGGCCGCGGTGACAGCAATCGACAACTCCGAGAATCAGCTGGCGACTGCCCGACGCCTCGCTGCCGAACACGGCATCGAGGACATCGAATGGATCCACGGCAACGCAGAAGACGTCCCGAAACCCGACGGCTCATACGGTTTTGCCATCAGCGAGTACGGGGCGTCGATCTGGTGCGACCCAACCGTGTGGATCCCCGAAGCCCACCGCCTCTTGGTGCCCGGCGGACGTCTCGTGATGTTGGGCAACTCGCCAATTGCATCGATCTGTACACCACTCGGCGGAGAGAACGTCGACCTCCGGCTACACAGGAGCTACTTCGATCTGGGTCGAATGGACTGGACCGAGGTCGAGATCGACCCTGGCGGAGTCGAGTTCAACCTCTCGATCTCGGGCTGGTTCAAGCTGTTTCACGACACGGGCTTCACCGTCGACAACTACCTCGAGTTGAGAGCTCCCGCCGACAACACCGACACACTGTTCGCGATCTCGGGCGAGTGGGCCAGGCAATACCCGTCAGAACACGTCTGGATGCTTCACAAGGAGTAGGAAACCGGTGCCAGCACCGGGCAGGGTCGACCGACGGGCTCGCTCACAACCTCATCGAGCAGGACGTGACGCGGTCGGAACGTAGGCTGCTCTGATGCAGCGGCTGCCCATGTTCGGAGACGACGACGATCATCTGCGCACCGCCGCGGACGTTCTGTGCGACGGCGGCCTGGTCGCCTTCCCGACCGAAACTGTCTACGGCTTGGGTGCCATCGCCCACGACGCCCAAGCCGTTCGCAAGATCTTCGCTGCCAAAGGCAGGCCACCCGACGATCCGCTCATCGTCCACGTGCGGCCGCAGTGGAACCTCTCGACCATCGTCGCCGAGATACCACCACTCGCCTCGGCTCTAATGGATGCTCTCTGGCCTGGCCCTCTCACGCTGGTGTTGCCGAAGTCCGATGACCTACCCGACACCGTCACTTCGGGACTGCCCGACGTCGCGGTCAGGGCCCCCAGTCACCCGGTGGCAATCCGGCTACTCGATGCTGTTGGCGCTCCACTCGCAGCACCGAGCGCCAATCGATTCAGCTATGTCAGCGCCACGACGGCAGATCACGTCATCGACGATCTGGGCGACAGTGTCGACCTGGTGCTCGATGGTGGCCCGGCCGACGCCGGTATCGAGTCGACAGTTATCCGAGTCGTCGGAGGCTCGATCACCGTCCTACGCCGAGGCGCGTTGACGGTCGAACAGATCCGCAACGCCGTCCCCGATATCGATCACATCACCGAAGCGCGAAGCGACAGCGACGCCACCGCCAGTCCGGGCCGGATGCTGAAGCACTACTCGCCCACCACACGAACGGTGGCCGCACGGTCGGGAACCATCCCCAACATCGAAACTGCCGACGTATGTTTCCTGACCTACGCCGACACCAACGCTGCACAGATCCCGTCCAGCTGGGCCGTTGTCACCCTCGGGTCGCGCGACGATCTCGACCAGGTCGCCCGAAATCTGTATTCCACGTTGCGCTATGTTGACACCGCCGGCCATGACCTGATCGTCATCGAGACGACCGGTGCCGCAGGTCTCGGAGAAGCCCTGGACGATCGAATCACGAGGGCCTCCTCAGGCACCGTTGCCTCATCCACCCGCTTCACTGATGGAGGGTGAATCTGCCAGGCGGGTGGTGCGACGCCTCGCCGTTCCGGTCTACCTACCATGGGCTGCCCTGAGCCTCGGCTTGGGCATGTTGTTGCCCGTTCTGCCGCTCTACCTCGAACACATCGACCTCAGCTTCACGATGTTGTCCGTGGTGTTGGCCGCATCCGGTGTGGGGGCCTCGCTCGGCGGGTTGCCTGTTGGTGCTCTCACCCAGAGGATGGGAGAGAACACCGTACTCGTGGCGTCGCTCACCACCTCTGCTGCCGTGACGGCTGCGATCGGAGCCACAGATCTGGCCATCGCGTTGATGGCGCTGAGATTTGTCAGTGGTGTGGCCCTGACCGGGGTCAGGTTGTCGAGACAGGCATTCGTCGCCCGAACTGTCGACATCCGATATCGAGGCCGTGCCATGTCGCTGCTGGGAGGCACCAGCCGCCTGGGGTTCTTCGTCGGCCCGGCGGTTGGGGGCATCCTCATCGACTCGATCGGTTTCACCTCCACCCTTGTCGCGTGTGGAGTTGTCATGGCCTCTGGGATACTTCCCATCGTCGTGCTAGGGCGTGAGAGCCTCGATCGGTCCGCTTCGGGCGACTGGCCCACCGAACCACTTCTCGCGACACTTCGACCCCACTGGAGACGGTTGCTGAGCGCCGCTATCGGCCCGGCGCTCATCATCGCGGCACGACGTGGGAGACAGATCGTCCTGCCCCTGATCGCCCACGACCTCGGCCTGTCCGCCACCGTGGTCGGCTTCATCGTCGCCATAGGTACCGGCGCGGACCTGCTGCTGTTCCCGGTCTCGGGATACCTGATGGATCGCTACGGGAGGTTGTTCGCCATCGTCCCGGCATTTGGGTTGATGGGTGTGGGCCTGCTGATCCTCGGACTCGTCAACACGACCACCGGGGTGGTCGTCGCCGGCGCGATCATCGGCATCGGCAATGGCATGAGCGCTGGAGCTTTGCTCACTCTCGGAAGCGACCTCGCTCCACCCGACATACGTGCCCCATTCCTGGCGGGCTTCGGATCGATCCACGACCTCGGCGGTGTCGTCGGCCCGCTGATCGTCGGCTGGTCGGCCGATCGGATCGGCCTGAGTGCTTCGGCTGTGGTGCTCGCTGTGGTGCTGTTCGCCGCCATCGCCCACCTGGTGTTCGTAGTGGGCGAGACCCGAAACCTGACCCACCCCCAGGAATCTGCTGAGACGTCCCCGGACGTGGGGCGCCGCGATCTCTAGGCGAGAGGGCGATCGGTGGGGGCTACGGGTGAGGCGAGAGCGGTCAAGCCTGTGAGCGCCTCGTCGACTGCCGCTGCACACGAACGTCCTTCGGCGATCGCCCACACGATGAGGCTCTGGCCACGTCCCATGTCGCCGCATACCCAGACGTCGTCGACGTTGGTCTTGTAGGAATCATCGCGGGCGACATTGCTCCTCGGATCGAGTTCGACACCCAGCTGGTCGAGCAGACCGCCCTGTTCGGGACCGGTGAAGCCCATCGCCAGGTATACGCGTTCGCAGGGAAGCTCGAAATCGGTGCCTTCGACCTTCACCGGCCGACCGTCGACCCACTCGACCTCGTGAGCCCGCAGGCCACACAGGTTGCCTTTGTCGTCTCCGAGGAACTGTTCGGTGTTGACCGAGTAGATCCTCTCGCCACCCTCCTCATGGGCCGAGGTGACCTTGTAGACCATCGGGAAGGTCGGCCACGGATTGGCCTCCGACCGAGTTTCGGACGGTCGGGGCATGATCTCGAACTGGTGGATCGACTCGGCACCCTGCCGGTGAGCGGTGCCGAGGCAGTCGGCACCGGTGTCGCCACCACCGATGATGACAACCCGCTTGCCTGCCGAAGTGACGGGAACCTCGTCGACGGCCATATCTCCCATCTGGGCACGGTTTGCCCATGGCAGATACTCCATCGCCTGGAAGACGCCGGTGAGTTCTCTTCCGGGAATCGGGAGATCGCGCCACTGGGTCGCCCCTCCGGCCAACACCACGGCGTCGAACCGTCCGCGCAGCTCATCGGCGGTGATGTCGACGCCGACATCTGTATTCGTGACGAAGCTTGTCCCCTCGGCCTGCATCTGGGCGACACGCCGATCGATGTGGCGCTTCTCCATCTTGAACTCGGGAATGCCATAACGCAGCAGGCCACCGACGCGATCGGCGCGCTCGTAGACCGTTACGTCGTGGCCGGCGCGGGTCAGTTGCTGGGCGGCAGCGAGACCCGCGGGACCCGAACCGACTACGGCAACCGACTTGCCTGTCTTGACGGCTGGTGGCTGTGGCTCGACCCAGCCTTGCTGGAAGGCGTGATCGATGATGGTGACCTCGACCTGCTTGATGGTCACCGGATCCTGGTTGATGCCCAGGACACACGCACCCTCGCAAGGAGCCGGGCACAGACGCCCGGTGAACTCGGGGAAGTTGTTCGTCGCATGAAGGCGCTCGACGGCATGACGCCAACGGTCGCGAAAGACGAAGTCGTTCCACTCGGGGATGAGATTGCCCAGTGGGCAGCCGTTGTTGCAGAACGGAATACCGCAATCCATACACCTGCTGGCCTGGTCGGAGAGTGTGTCCTCGCTGAACGGCTCGTAGACCTCGTTCCAATCGCTCAAGCGGACCGGCACTGCCCGTCGTTGCGGAAGTTCCCTGTTGTGCTTCAGAAATCCTCGTACGTCACCCATCGGAAGTCCTTTCTCCTCTCCGCTCAGCCTCGGGCCGCTGCCATGACGGCTTCTTCGATGTCTCGACCTGTCTCCTCGGCGATAGCGATCGCTTCGAGTGCCCGCTTGTAGTCGCGCGGCATCACCTTCTTGAAGTGCCGTCGTCTCGAATGCCATCGCTCGAGGATGGTGTTGGCGACTGGCGAGTCGGTCACATCCCTGTGTCGCCGCAGGTCTTCGCGAACCAGCAATGCGTCCTCCTCAGACATGTGTTCGAGGTCGACCATCTCGTTGTTGAGGTTTCGGTGGAACACATCGTCTGGGTCGTAGACAAACGCCGTTCCACCAGACATCCCCGCACCGAAGTTGCGTCCGGTCGAGCCGATGACCACGACCCGACCACCGGTCATGTATTCACAACCGTGGTCGCCGACACCCTCGACAACAGCCGTGGCGCCCGAGTTGCGAACGCAGAATCGTTCGCCGACGAGGCCTCGGAGGTAGATCTCGCCGCCGGTCGCGCCATATCCGATGACGTTGCCGGCGATGGTGCTCTCTTCGGCGACAAACTCCTCCGGCAGATCGTGCGGCGGGCGGATGACCAATCGACCGCCGGACAGACCTTTGCCGACGTAGTCGTTGGCATCACCCTCGAGGTGCATCGAGATGCCCCTGGGAACAAAGGCACCGAAGCTCTGGCCGGCCGATCCTCTGAAGTTGATCTGGATGGTGCCGTCGGGAAGACCCGCTCCGCCATGGCGTTTGGTGAGCTCGTACCCCAGAAGGGTGCCGACGGTGCGATTGACATTCGAGATCGGCGATTCGATGACGACGGGCTCGCCGCCGTCGAGCGCCTTGGCGGACTCGCGGATGAGATCGTTGTCGAGCGCCCGATCGAGGCCGTGGTCCTGTGTCTTGGTGCAGTACCGATCCTGTTCCCACGGCGACTCGGGTACGTGAAGAATCGGCGAGAGGTCGAGGCCGTCGGCTTTCCAGTGTTCGACCGCGTTTGTGGTGTCGAGGCAGTCGACACGGCCGATGGCTTCTTCGAGGCTGCGGAACCCGAGCTCGGCGAGGTACTCGCGCACCTCTTCTGCGATGTACTCGAAGAAGTTCACGACAAACTCGGCCTTGCCGCTGTAGCGCTTGCGCAGCGTCTTGTTCTGTGTCGCCACACCGACCGGACAGGTGTCGAGGTGACAGACCCTCATCATGATGCAGCCCGACACCACCAGTGGAGCCGTTGCGAAACCGAACTCTTCAGCACCGAGAAGGGCAGCGATGACAACGTCGCGGCCGGTCTTGAGTTGGCCGTCGGTCTGTACGACGATTCGGTCGCGCAACCCGTTGATGAGAAGGGTTTGTTGGGTTTCTGCCAAGCCGAGTTCCCAGGGCCCGCCGGCGTGTTTGAGTGAGGTCAGCGGCGAAGCGCCGGTACCGCCATCGTGACCCGAGATGAGCACCACGTCGGCCTTGGCCTTCGACACACCTGCCGCCACGGTTCCAACACCGTTCTCTGCGACGAGCTTCACGTGGATGCGAGCTTCCGGGTTCGAGTTCTTCAGGTCGTGAATGAGCTGTTTCAGATCCTCGATCGAGTAGATGTCGTGGTGTGGAGGAGGCGAGATGAGTCCCACACCCGGGGTCGAATGCCTGGTCTTGGCGATCCACGGCCAGACCTTCTGGCCCGGAAGCTGACCACCCTCGCCCGGTTTGGCGCCCTGAGCCATCTTGATCTGGATGTCGTCGCTGTTCACCAGGTACTCGGAGGTGACTCCGAACCGGCCCGACGCAACCTGCTTGATCGACGACCGACGCAGATCGCCGTTCTCGTCAGGAGTGAATCGGTCGGGGTCCTCACCGCCCTCGCCGGTGTTCGACTTGCCACCGATGCGGTTCATTGCGATAGCCAGCGTCTCGTGGGCCTCAGCGGAGATCGAGCCGTAGCTCATCGCGCCGGTCGAGAACCGGGGGAAGATCGCCGATGCGGGTTCGACCTCCTCGATCGGGATGGGACCGTCACCCGAAGGCTTCAGCTCGAACAACCCACGAAGGGTGGCCAGCTTCTTCGACTGGTCGTCGACGAGGCTCGTGTACTCCTTGAACTCGCCGTAGTCGGCGGCACGCGTCGCGTGCTGCAGCTTGTAGACGGTCTTGGGATTGAACAGGTGGTGTTCGCCCTCGCGACGCCACTGGTACTCGCCACCCCCCCAGAGTTCGCGGTGAGCGGCTTCGGTCGGGTTGTCGAGGTGGGCGAAGCGGTGACGGATAGCGACCTCTTCGGCTATGACATCGAGACCGACCCCTCCGAGCTTCGACGTGGTACCGCGGAAATAGCGGTCGATGACGTCTCCCGCGAGACCCACACACTCGAACACCTGGGCACCCGCATACGACGCAACGGTGGAGATGCCCATCTTTGACATCACCTTGACCACACCCTTGGTGCAGGCCTTCACGTAGTTTCGCATCGCAGTGCGCTCGTCGACGTCGGACATCGCGCCACGGGCGATGAGGTTGCCGATCGACTCGAAGGCCAGGTACGGGTTGATGGCTCCGGCGCCGTATCCCAGCAGCAGGGCCATATGGTGCACCTCGCGGGCGTCGCCGCACTCGATGACAAGTCCGACCTTGGTACGGGTCTTCTCGCGAACCAGATGATGGTGAACGGCTCCGGTGAGCAGCAACGACGGAATCGGCGCCATCTCATGGTCGCTGTAGCGATCGGACAAGATGACGACACTGACGCCGTTCTCTATGGCTTCGCTGACCTTTGCACACACGTCATCGATGGACTTGCGCATTCCCTCCCCACCCTCGGCGACTGGATATAGACCGTCGATGGCAAAAGAGGCGAACTGGGGACGATCGCCGTCCTCGTTCACATACTGGATCTGAGCCAGTTCCTCGTTGGTGATTATCGGGTAGGGAACCGCTATCTGACGACACGATTCCGCGCCGGGATCGAGGAGGTTGGACTCTGGTCCGATCGTGGACGCAGACGACGTGACCAGTTCTTCACGGATCGCATCGAGGGGCGGGTTGGTCACCTGGGCAAACAGCTGGATGAAGTAGTCGAAGATCAGCCGTGACCTGTCCGACAACACAGCGATCGGAGTGTCGTTTCCCATGGAGCCGATGGGTTCGGCGCCGGTGCGCGCCATGGGGGTGAGAAGGATCTTGAGCTCCTCGGAGGTGTAGCCGAAGATGCGCTGACGTTTCATCACCGAAGAGTGCTGGGGGGTCAGCTGGAACCGGGCTGGGAGGTCTTCGAGGTGCAGCAGGCCATCGCGGAGCCACTCGCCGTAGGGTTGGGTCGACGCCAACTCGTCCTTGATCTCGTCGTCGCCGACGATGCGGCCCTCGGCCGTGTCGACAAGGAACATACGACCGGGCTGCAGGCGGCCCTTCGAAACGATGGTCGACTGGTCGATGTCGAGCACCCCGACCTCTGAGGCCATGACGACGAGACCATCGTCGGTGACCCAGTAGCGCGAGGGGCGGAGGCCATTGCGGTCGAGCACGGCACCGATGACATTGCCGTCGGTGAAAGCGATCGATGCCGGGCCGTCCCAGGGCTCCATCAGTGAACTGTGGAACTGGTAGAAGTCGCGTCTGGCGTCGGTGATGGTTTCGTGATTCTCCCAGGCCTCGGGAATCATCATCAGGACTGCGTGAGGCAGTTCACGCCCGGCGAGATGCAACAATTCGAGAGCCTCGTCGAAGCTGGCGGTGTCCGACGCGTCGGGCGTCATGATCGGGAACGCTCGCTCGAGGCCATCGCCGAACAAATCGCTCCCGAAATCGCCTTCGCGAGCGCGCATCCAGTTGCGATTGCCCATGACGGTGTTGATCTCGCCGTTGTGGGCAATGACGCGGTATGGGTGAGCCAGGGGCCACGACGGGAAGGTGTTGGTCGAGAACCGCGAATGGACGAGTGCCAATGCGCTCTCGTAGCGCTCGTCGAGAAGATCGGGGAACACCACAGGCAGCTGATCGACGGTGAGCATGCCCTTGTAGACGATCGTGCGCCCGGACAAGCTGGGGAAGTAGATGCCATCGCCGACCTCGTGCTCGATGCGCTTGCGCAAGACGAACGAGCGTCGTTCGAGATCGAGACCGGAGATGTCGAGTTCGCCCTCGCCGGAGGCAACGAACAACTGGCGAAACACCGGCATGGCGTCGAGAGCGAACCGGCCGAGCGTCGACGATTCGGTCGGCACGTCGCGCCATCCGACAACCCTCATACCCTCCTCGGCGACGAGTCTCTCGATGTTGTTTGCCGCTGTGTCGGGATCGTCGACTGGCAGGAAGGCGATGCCGACGGCGTAGTTGCCCACGCCGGGAAGTTCGAAGTCGCAGACAGCACGGAAGAACGAGTCGGGAATCTGGGTCAGCATCCCTGCGCCGTCGCCCGTGTTCACCTCGGCTCCCGTCGCACCTCGGTGGTCGAGGTTGTAAAGGCACTGAAGACCCTTTTGCACCATGTCATGGCTCTTGCGGCCATACATGTCGACAACAAACCCCACACCACACGCATCGTGTTCGAAGGCGGGATCGTAGAGGCCTTGGGCTGCGGGCAGATTCATGGACGACGTCCTCGGCGTGCTTGGGGGTTTGGCGAGAAGCTGCGGCGGGACGTCGTTGGCCCGGCGGCGGAAGTTTCGATGATAGTCGAAAGTGGAATGGCTCGGCGAGGGCGTCCACGCGCGGTTTCAATCGGCGGGCGCCCGACCGACGGCAGGCCCGATGCTGTGACCGATCGAGTGACCCCAGAAACCCCTCGGAGCTTCGAGCAGATCGATCAGGTATTCGAGCCTCGCGTCGTATCGTCGGCGAAGATCGCGCCCTTGGGCAAGGGCCTCGGCGTAGGGCTTCATCGGGAATCCATGGTCGTCCATCGAGTCGTAGAGGTCGCGGAACACCCGCTCGTCGAAGTCGGCGTCGAGAGCCGCACGATGAGAGCTCAGATCTGCCCCGCTGGTCAACTGCTGCATCAGGCGAACCGAACGGCGAAGCATCCAGTACGGAGCACGGCCATCGCATCCGTCGATCATCTCCATGTGCAGTGCTGCATCGGTGACGAGACCCAGCGCTGTGATCCAATGCTGACCCAGATGTTGCGACCGGAACAGGCTCAGCATCGGGAACGTCGTGTGGGTCTCCATGACCTGGGCCACCCACGCCTCCCACTCCTCGAAGAAACGATCGAGTGTCCTGGGATCGCCCGTGGGAGCGCGGGACAGGATCAGGTTGGTCGGGGTGATCCGCCCTTCGGTGCCATCGTCGAGCGTGAGGAGTTTCTGTTCACGCTCGCTGTACGCCGAGTACAAGGCGGGAAGGTAGCCGATGACCAACGCTGTCGTGAGCACGCCGGCGAACGCCTCGACAAGGGCTCCGATCCGTGGAACAGCGTCTCCGGGAACAATCTCCCCGAAACCAAGGGTGAAGAAGACAACACCCGAGTAGTACATCGAATCGGCGAGACCTTTGCCTCCTTCGAGACCACCCATTCCCCACCAGATGAGGCCAAAGCCGACGATCTGCTGGGCGACCCACGCGACCAGCAATGCGATGACACTGACCGGCGCATAGGTGGAGAGGAACTTCTCGCGGCGGTCATCGTCGCGAATCCGGTGGCCGACCGCCCTGACGATCGTCCAGGTCCGTGTGTACAGGATGCGGGTCAGCCAGAAACGACCGTTGGAGGTTGTGGTCGTGACCAGGGTGTTCACCAGGTCGGCCAGAACCGCTCCGACGAGGGACACCCCGACGACCGTTGCCAGTACATGCATCACAAATCGGCCCTCCCGCTCAGGTCCTGATGACCCGGATCGCCTTGCCCTGCGAGCGGGGCACGCCGCCGATGTCGGCGACGACGACCTGGGCGTTGATGCCAACGTTCCCCTTCACCTTGTGAATGAGTTCGGCGGCCAGGCCATCGGTCGAGGCTCCGGGTTCGGGCTCGACCTTGATGGTCAGACCGAGCATGTTGTGCGTCCGGGAGATCTCGAGAACGAAGTGGGGGCTGAGGCCATCGACCTTCATGACCTCTGCCTCGATCTGGGAAGGAAACACATTGACGCCACGAATGATCAACATGTCGTCGGTTCGACCGCTGATGCGCTCCATACGTCGCATCGTGCGCGCCGTGCCCGGCAGGAGACGGGTGATGTCGCGGGTCCGGTAGCGAACTACCGGGAAGGCTTGTTTGGTGAGAGAAGTGAAGACGAGCTCGCCCTGTTCTCCATCGGGAAGGACCTCTCCGGTCTCGGGGTCGATGATCTCGGGATAGAAGTGGTCCTCCCAGATCGTCGGGCCGTCCTTTGTCTCGACACATTCGCTGGCGACACCGGGCCCCATCACCTCGGACAGTCCGTACAGGTCGACGGCATCGATGCCGAGGCGTCGTTCGATCTCGGCTCGAAGCCCGTCCGTCCAGGGTTCGGCACCGAACATGCCGATCTCGAGGGAACACGAGGCCGGGTCCATCCCCAAGCGTTCCATCTCGTCGATGAGGTTCAGGCAGTAGGAGGGGGTGACCATGATGACTCGCGGCTCGAAGTCGTTGATCAGATTCACCTGCTTCTCGGTCTGACCGCCCGACATGGGGACCACCGTGCAGCCGAGCGCCTCTGCGCCGTAGTGAGCACCGAGTCCACCGGTGAAGAGTCCATACCCGTAGGCGTTGTGAACGATGTCGCCGGAACGCACACCGGCGGCGTACATCGATCTGGCGACGAGCTCAGCCCACGTGGCGACGTCGTCCGCTGTGTACCCCACAACGGTGGGTTTGCCGGTGGTGCCAGACGATGCGTGAATTCGTACAACCTCCGAACGCGGCACTGCGAACATGCCGAACGGATACTCGGCACGAAGATCGTCCTTCATGAGGAACGGGAACGAGGCCAGATCGTCGAGCGACGACACGTCTGATGGCGACACGCCTGCAGCATCAAAGGCCCGCCGATAGTGGTCGACATTGCGATACGCATGATCGAGCGACCACCGCAGCCGTTTCAGCTGCAGGTCCCTCAACTCATCGACCGACGACGTCTCGATGGGTTCGTATCCAGCGCTCACGTGCGCACCCTGCTTCCTCGTCAACTCGTTGTCTCGGCATCGCCCTCCGTTGGCCCGATCGGCCTCCTCGGTGCGACTCAGGACCAAATCTAGATGACCGGAGCACACGAGCATCAGGGGATGGCCCCGACCCGGTCAAGGATCTTTCAGGGGTGATCCCTGATGAGAAGGCGATCGATCTTTCTCATGCTGTATCCATGACCCAGACCGCCATCGCCAGAGCACTCGTCGCCGAACCCGCCATCATCTGGGCCAACGAACCGACGGGCAATCTCGACAGCGTCAGGCACCCACGATCTACTCGGACTCGATGCCTCGGCGCCTACCCGCTACTACGTCTCGAGCGACGGGTCGCTCGACGCCGAATCGCTGGCAGCCCGTCTCAACGGGACCCTTCTCTCGAGTGGAGTCGATGCCAGAGCGATCATCGGCGTCGGCCTCGGAATGGTGACCGCATGGCAGGTGGTGACGAACGTCGACGCGTTCGCCGCGGGTTCGATGGACTACGCCGTGCCCGTGCCGCTCATCGTTGCCATGGCAGTGGTTCCAGTCGTGGCATCGTTGCTGGCGGCTGCTGCCCCAGCCCACCGTGCAGCCCAGATCTCACCAGCCGAAGTTCTCCGCGTCACAACCTGACCCGAGAGCGAGTGCGGCAGGGCAGTGGATACTCAGACTGCGCTGATGACAACATCGCCGAAGACCGCGTCGACTTCGTGTGCGATGAGGGCCAACGAACCCGAGCCCGGAGCATCCGGATCGCCGCTGACGGTGTGCTGGAGCGTCCATCCGGCAGGTTCGGTCGTGCCCTGCTGCCAGGCCTTGAAGGAATAGGTCGTCGAGCCCGATCCAGAGACCCGGGCCTTGAAGATCCAGGTTTCACCCGCGTCCATGTCGGTGGTCGCTGAGCTATCACGAATCGTGTTGTCGTGATCGTAGAGCTCAAAACCCTCCGGCCCGGTGGACCGGTCGCGCCAGAACAAGACGGCTCCGAACGGCGTCGGGTTGACTCCATCGGGCTTGAACCCGACCAGCGGCTGGGCACCCGGATCGACCGTGTTGTTGTGACCGTTCCACCTCATCGCGAACCCCACGCCAGGACCATACGATGGCCATGAGTTCGCATTGGAATGTATCGAGTTGTAGCGAACAGTCATCTCGACCTCGTAGTCGGTCCAGTCGGTATCGCCGATGGCGATGATGCGGTCGTATCCATCATCGACATTGTTGAGCTTTCCGCCGACCACGCGCCACCATCCGTCGACGGGTTGGGCGAGATCGGTGATGTTCGCCTGGGACGACCAATCGACGGTCGTGGGCAGCGACCAGTTCGGGCCCGTGCCCTTGCGGACAGTCACGTTCTTTGTGGTAGTTCCACCGCCGTCGTCGGTGACCCTGATGGTGACCGTGTTCTGCCCCACGTTGAGGTCGTCCAGGAGCAGATCGATGTTGAAGTGACCCGCACCGGTCAGGCGCCGCACATCGGCACCCGTCTGCATCGACACCCATGATCCACCGTTGAGCCTGTAGTCGACCTCGTCGACACCCTGCGGATCGGTGACCTTCCCCATGACATTGCCCCATCGCTGAGGAACACCCAGGTAGGCAAAGTCCGGTGTTGTGTCATGCCAGACGGTGATGGTGGCATTTCCGCCGGCCGGAGCCGTCGTCGATGTGGTCGTGGTG
>JAAETH010000489.1 GCA_024228575.1 Actinomycetes bacterium | reverse complement strand
TGGTGGTGGCGGGGATGATGCCGTCGAGGATCATCGAAGCAAGAACGTCGGCTCCTCGCTGTGCGTGTGAGCGGCGTTTGGTGGGGTCGGTGATGGTGTGTATGTCGTGGTGGTAGGCGGCGCTTTCGCGTCGGTCGTATTCGGCCTTGATGACAGCACCGGTGACCGGGTCGAACTGGGCGTTGATCCAGATCATGTTCTGATCGTTGATGCCACACGAACCGCGGCGGGCTTTGCGTTGGCGCTTCAAACGTTTCTCGGCGCAGTCTCGGTCGGCGTCTTTCACGGCTTGGGTGACCGCGTCGCGGGTTTCGTCTGCGTTCTGACCGTAGGCATCGTGAAGCAGTCGGTCTTTGACGTCGGCTGGTAGGTCGGCCTTGGCGATCGCGTCTGCCTGTTCGGTGTTGATACGACCCTCGGCCAGAGCGGCAGCAATATCGGGGTGGGCTTCCAAACGCCGGGCACGTTCAGCTGCTTCGCGTTGAGCCTTTCGCGACGGAGGTGGTGTCGACTCATCCCCATCGCCAGCCGAAGCCTGATGGTCGGTCTTCTCTTCGTCGGGGTCGGGTTTGCCGCGTTTGGAGCTAGCGGCACGCCTGTCAGCGTGGTCGATAGCTGACAACAACAGGGCCTCGTGCCCATCGATGCGGGCGCGCACGAAACGTTGACGGCCCAACAATGCGTCGAGTGTTTGGCGTTCCATGTTGTCGAGTTCTTCGGCCCCATAGAAGGGCACAACCATTTCCCTCACCCACAGAACACTACCAGAACATATGTTCCATCACAAATAGAAAG
>JAAETH010000488.1 GCA_024228575.1 Actinomycetes bacterium | reverse complement strand
GACCACGACGACGACCAAGCCCAAGGCGACGACCACGACGACGACCAAGCCCAAGGCGACGACCACGACGACGACCAAGCCCAAGGCGACGACCACGACGACGACCAAGCCCAAGGCGACGACCACTACAACGACCAAGCCCAAGGCGACGACCACTACAACGACAAGCGGAGGTGGTGGTCCCACCGGTGCCCAGTTCACCGTTATCAAGACCACCAACCAGTCCAACACCGGACGTTCCCAAGGTTGGATCCAGCCCAGCTTCAGCTGGCCGTCCAGCGGTTCGATGGTCGGACCGACCAACTATGCCCAGGGAACCGTCTACATACGCGTACACGTCAAGCAGAAGCCCACCAATATCTTGATGGCCGGCCAGTTCTGCTTCTGGTTCCAGTACAACGGCAACTTCTCCGAGTACGAGGAGACCTGCTCTCCGCAGACCGACTTCCGTTTCACAAGCACCGGTGTCTACTATCTGAAGATCAGCCGGTCGCCGAGCGCTTGGTGGTCGCAGAACGGATCCAAGAATCGCTTCGGCGACTTCAACTGGGCCAAACGGCCCCATGTCACTCGTCTGCTGCTGAAGGATCCGGTGTCGACAAGCCTGTTCGCAGAGGCTTCCTGTGGCTCGACGTGTTGGTCCAGGGGCAACGCCCTCGATCACCTGCCGGTGGTTGTGGACTACGAAATGATCTTCGTCGAGAAGGGCAAGTCGCTCAAGGCGCCGTCCAACTGGAACGGGAACCCGTGGGGCTGATATCGGCCGACCGCCCCAACGTTTGAATGAAGTGTCGAGGAGAAGTTCAGTGAAGATTCGTAACTCCGTGCTCGTGGGCGTGCTAGCCCTGCTGAGCACAGCCGCAACGCTCATTCCGGTCGGTGGACAGCCAGCCGAGGCTGCAACCGGCGATGTGGTCGGTTGGATGCTCTCGTCTGAGGGCTCCGTGACAGCTGTTGGTGGCACAACCCATTTCGGCGACGCACCCGGGTCGGCTGTCGCGGCGATCTCGATCGTTGCGACTCCGACGGGACGCGGCTACTACATCGCGTTTGTGGATGGATCGATCAAGGCCTTCGGTGACGCTGTTCACCTGGGTGATCTGTCGGACTTCGAGCTCGACCATCCTGTTGTCGACTTTGTGCTCAACAGCGCTGGCACCGGGTATCTGTTGCTTTCGCGTGACGGGGGAGTGTTCGCTTTTGGCACTCAAGAGTTCCTCGGCGCCGCCCCGGAACTTGTTGCATTCGGCGAGCTCGAAGGCGAGGCGGTAGCACTGATCCTCGGCCCGGGCGGCAACGGCTACGCGATCGTCTTCAACGACGGTGGCGTCTTCAACTTCGGCGAGATGAAGTTTCACGGTTCCGTGCCCCAATACGTGACTCGGGCCGAGCTGCGCGGCTCCATTGTCGGAGGTGTGTTGTCGGCCGACGGAGTCGGCTACGCCTTGGTCGGTCGTGACGGTGGTATCTTCGCCTTTGGTTCGTTCAGCTACCTGGGAAGCCTTGCCGCGAGTGGCGGCACCTTTGTTGCCGTTGTGGAAGACCCCAATGGTGGCTACCTGCTTCTGGGCTCAACGGGTTCGGTCCATCGTTTCGGAACCGTGGGTGCGGTGGGCGAGCTTCTCACCGCTCTAGCCGGCTCGGTTGTCGACTTCGCCGCCGTGGCCGGGATCCCAGTCGAGACAACGACGACGACGGCCAAGCCGACGACAACTACGGCCAAGCCGACGACAACTACGGCCAAGCCGACGACAACTACGGCCAAGCCGACGACAACTACGGCCAAGCCGACGACAACTACGGCCAAGCCGACGACAACTACG
>JAAETH010000487.1 GCA_024228575.1 Actinomycetes bacterium | reverse complement strand
GGTCGAGGCCTTCCTCGACGGTGTCGGCGGAGCGGATTTGGGGGTAGTTCCAGATTTGGTGGGTGGGTACGCCTTCGGGGCGGACTCGGACAGCCCATGAGCCTGGTCGGAGCTGGTAGTTGGTGTCGGTGAAGGTGTCGACTGTTCTGACGATGCCGAGGGTGTCCATGTTGGGGTCGAGCAGTGACGCTTGATGTTCAACTGATAGCCCGGCGCCATCGTCAAGGGAGGAGGAGTTGTTGTGGTCGAGGCCGGTGCCGTCGTTGAGGCTCATCGCTGGTACCTGGGGGCGGGTTGGAGTTCCGCTCGGATGATGGCGAGACGTTCGTGGTATTGGCGGGTTCGGCGTTCGGCGGCGAGGCCGGCTTTGCGGGCATGGGATGGGCGGGCTGGTGGTAGTCCGCCCCGGATGACGGTGGCGGAGTCAACAACAAGGAGAACCGCCGCTACGGGGAGGGTGATGAGGGTGATGAGGATTAGGGCTTGGGTGATGGCGGCGGCTGCGCCGAGGGCGGCTGATGGGTACCAGGCGGTCCGGCCGATGAGACCGAGGAGGCCTCGCCGGTTGACGACGGCCCATAGGCAGGCGCAGAACCAGCGGGTGCTATTGAGGGGCCAGCGCCACATGCGGGGCCCGGTCTCGGCTCGGGGCCAGAGTCCGTGAGCGATGACCACTTCACGCCGTTGGCGGGCAACGCTGGGCCGGAGTCGGGCCGTGAGGTGGCGTAGGTCGGTGAACCAGGTGGCCTCAGGGCGGAACGGTCGAGTCGACCAGTAGGCAACGGTGACAATCCAGGTGAGTGCTATCGCGATGCCGGGAACGCCGAGGGTGTCGAGAGCGGTGGTCATGGCTGGTGTTCCTTGGTTGGGAATGGAAGTTCGATCTCTGACCAGCCGCTACGGGCTCGGTTGTCGACAGCGGCGCTGATAGCGCGGTCCAGTCGGTTGCAGAGGCGTTTGAACTGCGACGGTGTGAGCGTTGATCGCCACCGTTCGAGATCGGTGCGGGTGGTTTGCTCGACCCCGATCTGTTGAGCCTCAGCCCAGGCCTTTTCCAGGCGCATGGCCCATGGCTTGGCTGGTGGTGCTGGGTTCGCTCGGTGGGGTGCTCTGCGTAGAGCGGTCATGAGATCGCCTCACTGTCAAACAGTTCCTGTTGGTGATTGGCGCGGCATGTGTTCATCAGCTCGACCAGGGGTGGGGTAGGGGTCGGTTGTCGTCCGCCCAGTCGTGGCCGGT
>JAAETH010000486.1 GCA_024228575.1 Actinomycetes bacterium | reverse complement strand
TGGGTCGCCACCGTGCCGCCCGAGGCGAGAGGGATCGGGAGATCCAATTAGTCTGGTTCACCATCCCAATCCGAGTCGAGGGCGTCGCGAGGATCACCGTCGGCGTTGGGGTCAGCGTTCTCGGCCGAGGTGGGTGTGCCGTCGCCGTCATCATCGTTGTCGAGGTAGTTGGGGGTTGTGTCACCATCAGTATCCGGGCCAGGCGTGGTAGCCGGATCGTCATCGAGGTCGGTGTTGGCGTCTTCCTCACAATCCCACAACCCATCCGAATCAGAGTCAACCGCACAATGATCAACAGGAACCGCCAGATTCAGCACATACACCGCGCCCCGATTGGCGCCGCCGTCATCATCCCCGCTGGCGCCGACCGCGATATCAATGATCCCGTCACCATCGAGATCACCAACCCCAGCTACCGACTGCCCGAAGGAGTCGGAGCTATCGAGGGGTCCTGTGAGCCCACCGGTGACCGACGAGATCTTCTGTTCGGCCTTCACCGTGCCATCGGCGTTGAGGAACAACACATACACCGCACCCCGACTGCCGCCCCCGTCATCGTCGTAATAGGCACTGACGGCAATGTCATGGATGCCGTCACCATCTGCGTCACCGACCCCAGCCACCGACTT
>JAAETH010000485.1 GCA_024228575.1 Actinomycetes bacterium | reverse complement strand
TTTCGGTGACGGGTTCGCGGACATTGAGAACGGCGGGTCTGGTGTTTTGGTGGCGGCGTCGAGCGAGTCGATCGCCTCACCGAACGTGTATATGCCGTCGTCGGTGTCGCGGGCGGTCAGCGCCTGGTCTTTGCCGAGCTGGCCGAACAGCAGTTTCCCCCACCCGGCGTCGCTGCCGGTGAGGTCGCGTGCCTGCCGAAAGTAGCGGGTCCATGACGGGCCGGTCACGTTGACCGTCCCACCGCCGGACGGTGCCACAACAGGTGGAGGTACGACCACGGGCGGGATGATCGGCACATCTGGGTCACCGGACTCCAGCGATGTGACCCGATCGGTCAATGCTGTGATCCGCTGCTCCAGCCTCGACCAGTCCACTCCGGCATCCTCACGGATCATGGAGAGAGTCGCGTCGGCCTCGTCGATCCGGGTGGCGAGCCCGTCCAGCGTACGGTCAAGATCATCTCCGATAGTCATGCCCACACAATACCCCTACCAGTCCGCCAACGAGAACGCCTCCGGTGACAACGTCAACGTCAGCCACCACCGGTCACCGCCCAAATCCCACGACATCCGCTCAACAAACCCGGTGAACTCGATCACGTCCGGTGTGCCAGTGTCGTCGACAGGGGTGTGGTACACGGTGACCCGGTCGCCGATCTCAAGTTCGAGGACCGTTCGCACAATGTTGTCGGGGTCGCGGCCCGCTGAGATCGTGACAGTATCCACCCGGGTTGTCTGGTTCGCTCGCGTGTTCACGACATGATCGGCCCACGCCTGAGCGTACGACTCCGACGCGACCGGAAGGGTTACCGTTTCGCGGATCTCACCATCCCGGGCGACAGCCGTGGTGTCGACAGCGGACACGGTCCCACCGTCGTAGGTGACCACCACACTGTTACGGCGGGTGTCAACCCCGTCGCTGTACCGGATGTCGACTATAGGCACGTCGGTGCCT
>JAAETH010000484.1 GCA_024228575.1 Actinomycetes bacterium | reverse complement strand
GTCGGGCCGATTGAGGGTGACGGTGCCGACCCGGTCGGTGATGTCGACGAGCACGTCGTTGGACGCATCACTCATGATGACTCCTTGCTGTCGGGAACGATGACGGTTCGTGCCGGTCCGAACGGCTGGGTGAACACGGGCACTGCCTGACTCAGGGCGACCTCGCGCTGGACCGAGTGCGACACGTCGAGGCGTCCGGTTGCGATGAGCGCCAGAACGGTCTCGATCTCGGCAGGTGTGGATCCGAACGAGCCGAGCACCGACAGCTCGGAGCCGATGAACATGGCGAGCGGTGGCAGTTGTGGTCGACCAACCCCAACACCCACGACCACCAGGCGTCCACCCGGGGCGAGCACTCCGAGACCCAACTCGACCGTGTCTGCCCTTCCTACACATTCGACGACAAGCGAGGCACCGCGAACGACCCGGCGAAGTGCCCTGGCGGGCTGGTCTTCGACACTCGGGTCGAAGACGGCATCGGCTCCGACGCCGAGCGCAGCCTCGCGAGCTTCCGGCGACGGATCGACGGCGACGACGTTCGCGGCGCCACAGAGCCGCGCGAGTTGCACAGCGTGGAGTCCCAGACCGCCGGCACCGATGATCACGACGGTTTCGCCGGGCCGAAGATCCCCGACGGTGGTCAAGGCATGGAACGGTGTTGCAATCGCATCGGATGCGATCGCACCGATCGAGTCGCTGATCGAATCGGGCAGGGCGATGAGGCACGACGTGGGCAGGGCTACCCGCTCGGCGAATCCCCCTTGTCGGGCCATTCCGAGCACGGCCGGACGGCGGCAACGGTTCACCATGCCGGCCCTACAGGGCGAACAATCTCCACAGGCGACCTGGCCGAATGAGGCGACACGATCTCCGGGGGCCCAGCCCTCGACCCCGGCACCCACGGCGGCGATGGTGCCCGCTATCTCGTGACCGGGCACGGTTCCGGGCGCCACCCCGAGTTCGCCTGCGACTATGTGACGATCTGTTCCACACACCCCGGCTGCGTCGACGCTGATCAACACCTCGCCCGTCCCCGGTTCGGGATCGTCGATCTCGTCCAGTGAAATCTGGCCCGGGCCTCGGTAGACGAGCGCCTTCATCGCAGCCCCATGTAGTGAGAGATGATGTTTCGCTGGATCTGGCTCGTGCCTCCGCCCAGCTCACATCCGCGTACCTCGATGTTGCGTCGCAAGAAGTGTGAGTCGCGTTCCCAGCCCGCCGCGCCCGCTACCTGCAGGGCGGCGCTGGTGGCGCGCCCCGCGACATTGTTCGCGAGCATCTTGGCCATCGAGACCTCCATCGGGCAGGCCCCCTCGATGTCACGTTTGTGCGCCGCGGCATAGACGAGCAAACGGGCGGCCGCGACCTCGGCCTGAGCCTCGGCGAGGGGATGAGAGATTGCCTGGAACCTCGAGATGGGTCCGCCGTACTGCTCACGCGACCGGGCATAGGCCACGCCGTCGTCGATTGCGGCCTGGGCGACGCCGATCGCCTGAGCCGCATTGGCCAGCCGCTCGGGGTCCATGAGTTTGGCGAGGTTGAGCCAGCCCTCGTCGACCTCGCCGAGGACGGCATCGTCGCCGACGACCACATCGTCGTAGTGGACGTTGTCGACCATGAGTGCCTTCATGGCCGGGAACTTGCGAACCTCGAAGCTCAGGCCCGGTGCAGGGTTCTCGACGAGGAACAAGGTGATGCCGTTGCGGCGGGGCTGGCCCGGGTGGGTGCTCGTGCGGGCTGCCGTGATGATTATCTCGGCGCGCTCGGCTCCCGAGATGGGCCCCTTCACCCCGTTGAGACGCCAGCCACCGTCGACCCGTTCTGCCGTTGCCTCCATACCGGCGAAGTCGGAGCCTGCCCCGGGTTCCGACATCGCCAGCGCAAATCGTTTCTCGCCGGCGACTATGGCCGGCAGATAGCGGTCGGCCTGCTCGGTCGACCCGCAGATGTGCAGGGCGTGCGATCCGAAGATGGTGCCGGTGATGTAGAGCGTCGACAACGAGATGGATGTCTTGCCCACCTCCTCGACGAACACACACAGGTCGAGCACCGACCCGTCGCGGCCCCCGTGTTCGACCGGAACAGGGATGCCCGTCCAACCTCGCTCGGCACACTCGCGGTAGAAATCGTCGGGGTACTCCTCGTCGGTCTCCATCTGGAGGATCCGCTCTGGTGGGTAGTTCTCGTCGAGGAACGCACGAACCTCGGCACGCAACTCGAGTTGATCTGGGGATAGGTAGACGTCCATCAGTTTCCTCTGAACACGGGTCGACGCTTCTCTCGTGTGGCGGCCAGTCCCTCGCGAAAATCGGCAGAGCCGATGACCTCGGCCTGGATGACCGCTTCATGCTCGAGCTGCTCGACCAGGGTCCGGGACTCGATGCCGAGCAGGGCACGTTTGTTGGCGCGGGCTGCCATGGGGGCGAGCACAGCGATGCGATCGACGAACTCGGCAACCACATCGTCGAACGAGTCGGCTGGTGCGGTCGCGGTGACGAGGCCGTCGGCCGCGGCCTCGTCGGCATCGAACACGCCACCGAGGGTGATGATCTCGAGTGCCCTCACCGGTCCGACGATTCGGGTCAGCCACCAGGTCGCCCCGGTGTCTGCACCCGAGAGACCGAGCCGGGCGAACACGAAGCCGAGGCGAGCCGACTGGCTCATGATTCGGTAGTCGGTGCTGAGAGCGACCGCCGCTCCGCCGCCGTAGGCGTCGCCGTTGACGGCGGCGACAGTGGGAACCTCGAGCTCGGCTACCGCCTGGATGCCGACGTTTGCGTGCCGCAACTCGGCCTCGGCAAAGGAGCGGTCGCCGTCCAACATCGCCTGCAGGGCCTCGAAGTCGCCTCCGGCCGAGAACGCCACACCCTCGCCCGTGATGACGAGGGCCCTCGCCGATGCGTCACCCGCCACCTGGGCACACGCGTCTGCCAGCTCGGTGAATGCCTGGGGATTGAGGGCGTTGCGGACCTCGGGTCGGCGGATGGTGAGCGTGTATACGTTGCGCTCGTCGCGCTCGAGGGAGAGCAGATCGGGATCTGGCATCAGATGTCGATCTTGAAGACCCGGGCCGCGTTGTCGCGCAGGATCTTCTTCGTGGCTTCGGGCGTGAAGTTGCAGTCGTAGACGTCATCCACGGTGCGCTTGAACGGCAACAGCGGGTAGTCGGTGGCCCAGATCATCTTGTCCTGGCCGTATCCGCCGGCGAACTTCTTGAGCTCTGGCGACCAGCGCCGGGCCGGGCGGGCAGACGCCTCGACGTAGACATTGGGGTGTTTCCAAGCCAGGATCATCATCTCGTCCTGCCACGGATCGCCAACGTGGGTTCCCAGAATGCGCAGATCGGGGAACGTGAGGGCGACCTCGTCGAGGTAGATCGGCCGACCGCACTCCGACGGCAACAGGGGCCCGGTGTGGCCGACCTGGATGCAGATCGGGATGTCGTATTCACAACACGCCACGTAGAAGGGCCAGTACATGCGGTCGGTGGGTGGCGGTGCCGTTGTGCGCCCGTCGCCGTACTGATAGGGCTCGAGCCGGAACGCCTTGTAGCCAAGGTCCTCGACACACCGGCGAAACTCGCGCATGGCCGGCATAGGGTCGCGGATGTCGACGGTGAAGCAACCGATGAAACGATCTGGGGCCTGGGCGATGTAGGCCGCTGTTTCGTCGTTGTCGACCACCCATGTGTCGAGGAACTTGAACGACGATGCCACACCGATGTCGACCCCTGCCTCGTCCATCTCCTCGATGATTTCCTCGAGGGTGAAGCCCTTTCGGAAGCGCTCGGCGACGCCGTACTTGTTGAAGATGTGCCAGAAGGACTCGGGCCAACGATCGGCTGTTGCAGGTGACATGATCGACATCCAGGCGTCGATCGCTCCCACACGTTGTTCGGTCATGGTTCTCCTATTGGGTTCTCGAACTGACGAGCGATCGGGCGATCAGCTCGCGCATGATTTCGGACGTGCCTGCACCGATGGAGAAGCCGGCGGCGTCGCGGAAGTAGCGGGGAACGGGCGACTCTTCCATCTGGCCAAACCCTCCATGAAGCTGGAGCACATCGGCCGCCACCGACTGAACCGCCTCGGCCGCGTGGAGTTTGGCCATCGATACGGCCAGGTCGCCGGCGGGATCACCATCGCTGAGCAACCGGGCCGCCTGGTAGGACAACAGTCGGGTGGCCTCACACTTGGTGGCCATCTCCGAGAAGCGGTGTCGCCACGTCTGGAAGCCCAGAAGCGTGCTGCCGAACGTTTCGCGCTCGGCCCCATAGCTGAGGCCCAGCTCGATGAGACGCTCCATGATGCCAACCGCGAACGAGGCGATGACCAGCCGCTCGCCACCGAAGTGAGACAGGATGTATCGCAGTCCGTGGCCCTCTTCGCCCACCAGGTTCGAGACCGGGATGCGGCACTCGTCGAAGAACAATTCGCCCGTGTCGGAAGCCCGTGACCCGAGCTTGTCGAGGCGCCGACCGACCTCAAATCCCTTCGTATCGGTGGGAAAGACCACAACCGAAACACCCTGGGGCCCGGCCTCACCCGTTCGAACGGCGAGGGTGAGGAAATCGGCGCGGGTGCCGTTGGAGATGAACGTCTTCTGCCCCGAGATCACATAGTCGTCGCCGTCGCGGCGTGCCCGTGTGGTGATCGCAGCGACGTCGGAACCAGCCCCGGGTTCGGAAACACCGATGCCGCCGATCAATTCGCCAGCGATGGCTGGAACCATCCACCGCTGCTTCAATTCGTCGCTCGCCTCGTCGGCGAGGATCGCCAGCGCAAACTCAGACTGCGCCATCAGCGAGACAGCCGTTCCGATCGAGTCGCCCTTGGCCAGCTCTTCGGCCAGCACCGCTGTGGCGAGGAAGTCGAGACCGCTCCCGCCGAGATCGGGGTCGTATCGCAACCCCAGGAGCCCGGCGGCTCCGGCCTTGGCGTAGAGCTCGCGAGAACACTGACCAGCCGCTTCCCACTCGTTGGCGTGTGGTCGGATCTCGCGCTCGACAAATGAGGCGACCGTTTGACGGAATACCTCGTGCTCATCGCTCAGGAACACCGATGGCTGTCGTGGATACGCCACTCCCCCTCCTCCCTCAGGACAAATTCATGACCCGCTGACCAAACTAGTCATCTGGTCAGTATTCGTCAAGACTGATAGAATTCCGACCGATGAAGTCGAAGAAGCCATCATCGCTCGAGTCGGCGGTTGTGAGTCCGTGACCATCACAGAACGAGCCGATCCCAGAGGCCGACTGCTCGCGGCCGCAGAAGTGCGTTTCAGACGCTTCGGCTACAAACGCACCACCATCGACGATGTCGCCACCGAGGCCGGAACCGGCAAGGGCAGCGTCTATCTCCACTTCGACTCCAAACAACACATCTACATGGCGGTGGTCGAGGAGTCGCTCGACCGCTTCATCGACAAGGCCGGACGGGTCCTCGAGGCACCAGGTACCGCCCCACAAAGGCTGCGTGCACTCGTCGAGCTCACCGCCGCACATTACGGCGACGACGAATTGCTCCACGCCTCGCTGTTCGGCGAGACCGATCTCGTCGAGGGTGTGGTTGCCCAGATGGCCGCCGAACGTCAACGCGAACGTATCTGTCAACTTCTCGAGGACGTCCTGACCACAGGACAGACCGAGGGCACCGTGCGGGCGGGGCTCGACCCGGGCCCTGTCGCTGCGGTGTTGTTCGAACTCGGCTGGGCTCTCGTGCGGTCGGGACTCGAGAGCCCCGACATGGCAAGGCTCGTTTCATCGCTCGAGATCCTCAACGACATCGTCGGGCTCGGCATCACACCTCGCCCGTGAAGTACTTGCCCGCCGGGGTGAGGAGTGTTCCACCGGGTCTTCGACCACCGGGCCGCGACAATCGGCTCGACCGTCGCAGTTCCTGTCGTATCGAGCCGACCTGGGTCAGGTGATGGTGGCGAGCGCGAGGGCTCTCAGCGCCTCGACGTGTTCCTCAGAAGCACGCGACGCGAGGTTGGTCGTCTCGTCTGGGTCGGACTCGAGGTCGAAGAGCTCGGCCGCTTCGCCCGTGTCGGCGTCGAAGGTGAGGCGGTGGCGCCCATCTGTCACCGCAATCCAGGTGGGCATGGTCGGCCGCATTCGGATCATGCTCACCGCCGCGTCCCGGTGAGACTCCTCGCCGTCGAGAAGTGGCATCAGCGAACGTGCCGACGAGCCCTCGAGATCGGTACCAGCAGCATCGAGCATCGTCGCCACCGCGTCGAAAGCCTGCACGGGTCCATCGTGCACAACCGGCGCCACCCCCGCTGGCGGGCGGATGATCAACGGGATCCGAACCGACGAGCGATAGAAGTTCATCTTCGCCATCAGGCCGTGGTCGCCGAGCATCTCCCCATGGTCGGCCGCGTACACGATCAGGGTGTTGTCGAGTTCGCCCCTTCGCTCGAGGAGATCGAGCAGTTCACCGATCTTCTGATCGATCAGCGACACCATCGCGTAGTACTGGCGAGCACCCGCAAGGACATACTCGTCGGTCAACAACTCGCTGTGTGAGTGGCCACGCAACAGGGCCAGATGGGCAGACCAGGCCTCGTTGTCGGGCTCGGGAACGGTGGGTGCGGTCCGCTCGATCTCGGCGTCCGCGTAGTGCGCCGCCCAGACCGGGTCGCCCATGAGCGGCACGTGTGGCTGCACAAACGAGAGTTGGAGGAACCACGGCTGCTCGCCACTCCTGCGGTCCAGCCATCGCTCGGCCTCGGCAGCCAGGAACGAGGTGAGGTCCAGCTCCTGGGGTAGCGGACTGGTGACCGCCTCCCAGTGACGGTCACCTATTCGAAACCGGGCCGCAACCTCGTCGCGGTACGGCTCCAGCGCATCATGATCGGCCAAGAACCGCATGTACGGCGTCTGCTGCTTCCCGACGTGTACATAGCGGTCGAACTCCTCGACAACATGATCAAATCCGAACCCGGCGATCCACTCGTCCGCCGGTGGAGCAGCGTCGACCGGACCGTTCGGGCCCATGGGCCACGCCGAGAAGTGCGTCTTACCAATCGTGGCCGTCTCGTAGCCCGCGGCTTGCAGCGCCTTTGGAAAAGTGGCCCAGTCAGGCGAACAGTCGCCGTTGAAGTTGCCAAGGATGCCATGGTCCGTCGGGTACCGACCGGTGAGCACAGACGCTCGGGACGGCTGACAGACCGGGCTCTCGGCCCACGCACCAGAACAACGCAGTCCCGTCGACGCAAGCCGATCCAGGGTGGGGGTGACGACGACCTCGTCGCCGGCACTTCCCAAGACGTCGGCCCTGTGCTGGTCTGCGTACAGAAACAAGATGTTCGGGCGCCCTACGGTCATATCCCGAGCGTAGTGCCGAGGTGCCATTGCCCTGGGCTCGAGCAAACCTCTCGTGTGGTGAGCGCCGCCGGCTCGCGCCAACGGCGCCGCCAAGGTCGCAGCTACGCAGAGCTACACAGGAGCAACCACTGGTTGAGGTCTCGAGTCCCACAACCAGAGCGGGACATCGTCTACGGAGGTCCACTCGAGCGTCGGGCGCAAGAATTCGGGCCAACCGCGCTCGCCATCGGGCAACAGCGAAGCGGCTCGCCGAAGAGCCTCGTCGGCGGTTGCGATGCGGTTGGCGGGGTCGAGGGCGAGCAGGTCCGAAACCAGATCGGCGACCGGGGGTGACATCATGTGAACGTGCGTGAGATCTGGAATCGCTTTGGGTTCTGAATCCCGAGCAAACGGTGCCTTGACGGTGAGTAGCTCGAAGAGGATGGCTCCGAGCGAGAAGACATCGCTCGTCGGTGCCACGGGTGCACCGTGCCAGTGTTCGGGTGCAACATACCCCTTGGTTCCGCGCGGCGCGGAGGGCCTCTTTCCGATCAGCGTGGCCAGCCCGACATCGAGCAGGACCACACGTCCGTCGCGAAGCACGGCGTTGTTTGGTTTGAGATCCATGTGAGCCAAACCGAGGTGATGCATGTAGCCAATTGCCGCAGCCAGTTCGGCGACGGTGGTCAATGCATCGTCGAGTGTGAACGGTCCCTCCTCGTCGAGCAAGGGGCCTAGCGTTGGTCCGTCGATGTAGTCGAGAACGAGGAATGGAAGCTCGGCTTCGAGATCGCCACCCAGAAGCCGTTGGAACGCGGGATGGTTGATCACTTTCAGGCGTTTGGCCTCTCGCCGCAGAACGGCCCGCGCCTCGTCGGCGGTATCCAAGCTCTGGGCGCGTTTGACCGTGACCGGATGCCCGTGCACCATCGACCAGGCGATCCAGCTCTCGCACCATTTCCCATCCCCGAGCAATTGCCAGGCATACACCCTGGGTATGAGCTCGACGCCTGGATGGATTCCGCAGTGGGCTTGGAGTTCTTCGGTCATCTCTGCTTCGCTTCGTTTTGTGCCGGTGTTGGGACCACAAGTGCGGTCCCAACACCGGACGGTTTGGTTGACCTCCAACCGGTGGGTGCAGGCCAACATTTCTAGGTGGTGTCAGTCCGAAGAACCTCCACCGCTGCCGCTACCCGAACCGGAGTTCGAGCTGCCGCCGCCTCTACGACGCCGACTTCTGCCGCCACAGGGATTCCAACATCCCTTAGTGCGGCGCCTGCGTGAACGCGAACGATTGCCCATGATTTTCACCCCCTTTCACTGGCCTGGATGACAGGTCGGTGTCGTGCTCGACCGCTGGATCGGTCGATTGCACGAAGAGTTGGTTGTCGCGGAGTTCGTAGACGACGTCGGCTACGGCCGCGACCCTGGGAGAGTGTGTGACGGTCAGGACGGAGCGAGGTGACTTGATACCCCGAATGGCGGCGATGACCTGTGCCTCGTTCTGCGAGTCGAGCCCACTGGTCGGTTCATCCAGCAACAACAGGCCGGGCCGGCGAACGAGCGCTCTTGCCAGAGCAACCCGCTTCCGTTCACCACCCGAGACCCGGACTCCGCTCTCACCGAGCGCTGTGGACAACCCATCGGGGAGGCTTTCGACCAGGGGATCCAGGTTGGCCAGAGAGATCGCCTCGGCCAGGGTTCCTTCGGCTGCATCTGGAGCACCGACCAACAGGTTCTCGCGAAGTGATGCATCGATGATCCAGCTGTCTTGAGGGACCAGCGCGATGCGGTTGCGGAGAGTCCGCATCGGCAGGTCTCGGATGTCGACTCCGTCGATCTCTATCTGCCCACCCGTCACCTCATGGAGACGGAGGATGAGATGCAGGATCGTGGTCTTGCCGATTCCGCTCGGTCCGATGATGCAGGCGTGAGTACCGGGTGGGATGCAGAGATCGACACCCTCGAGGACGGGGATCGAGGGTCGATACGAGAAGTCCACGTTGGACAAGAGCAGCTCGCCACTCGCCGTCGGTTCGACTCCGCGACGACTCCAGAACGGTGGTACCGGTTCGACTCGCTCGTCGGGGAGAGCCTCGTCGTAGACGTCGGCGAGCCTCTCCCGGCTGGCTGCAGTTCTCGACATCAGCTGGCCGAGACCAGCGAGCGACCGCGAGGGCCCGTAGAGGCTGCTCAGGTACGTGAAGACCACCAGGAGGGATCCCAACGTCAAGCGGTCGTCGACGACACTCTGAACGCCGATGATCATCACGACACCGGAAATGACGCCGAGCGCCAGGTCTGCGACCGGCGAGTAGAGGGCGGAGTTTCGCAAGCTGACGATCTCGGCCTCGACGGCATCTTCGGTGGCCGTCCTGTACCGGTCCACCGCCTCGTTCTCGGCGCCGAAGGCCTTGAAGAGCCGAACGTTGCGCAGGAGTTCGTTTGCAGTGGTCGTGAGCTCGCCCTGCAGCGCTCTCGACTGGCGCTGGACCGCCTTGGTTCGTTTCCGGCGCGCCGCCACCACGATGGCCAGGACAGGCAGCGAGACGAGCCCCACAAGTGCGAGCACGGGATCGAGGAACAGAAGGATGACGAGGATGCCGACGAGACGCAGGCTGTCGGCAAAGAGGGTCGTGAGAACCCTCACGGTGGTGCCTTGGACCCGATCGACGTCCCTCTCGAGGCGCGTGAGAAGCTCACCGCTCGGGTGACGGTCGAAGAAGCCGAGTGGTAGGTGTGTGATGCGGGTGAAGACGGACACCCGCATGTCGCCCGCAACACGTTCGGTCGCAGAACCGGCGATCATGGTCGAGCCGTACGCGGTCAAGGCGTCTGCCAACACCAGCACGAGACTGATGACCGCAAGAACAAGAGCGATCGCCAGTGGTCCATCTCCAGCCGGGGCGACTACCCACGCCGGGGCTTCAACCGAGCCGGACAGCTCGTCGACGAGGATCTTTAGCGGCCACGGAAGGGCCAGCTCGATGGCGACGCTCAGCACGACCATCAGCGTGCTCAGCAGGGCCGGCTTGCCCAGACTGGAGAGATATGGCCGCCACAGCAGATGATGGTCGGTTCGCTCCTGAATATCTGAGACCAGCTCGGGCAGGCGTGTGATCTGCCAGCCGTTTGACTCGATGGTCGAACCGCCGAGGCCGTCCGGGTTGCGCATCACTTCCAGATCCGGCAGTCGGCCCAGGCGCTCTGGCGCCACGGCAACCACAACATCTCCGTTGGAACGTTCGATCCTCTCAACCTCACGGACTGCAACCCTGAGCGCATCGGCCTTGGTCCACTCCAACTTGGGCGGAGGACAGAGCAACACGACCTCTTGGCCGTACAGATGGAAGTCCTTCTGCTCACCAGGAGTCCTCGTGACGGCGACGACGCGAAGCCCCGAATCTCCTTCGTCGAGCACTCGCCTGAAGAGATCGAGCAGGGGTCCGTCCACCGATTCCCTGACGACGACGAGAACACGAAGGGATTGCACGGATCCAAGAGCGTCACGCAGTCCACCACGCTGATGAGACCCGATCACCGATCGCCGTCGCACTTCGTGCACTTTCACCGCTCCTACAGCTCCTCGCATGCCATCCACACCGGCACGCCGAGGAAGCCCAATCTAGAAGCAACCACGCCTTGTGGTCAAGAGAAAGATTTCAACCTCGCTGCGTGCTAGTTCATCCACAGCATCCGGCGCAATCCGCGCGGCTGCTCTCTCCGGTTCATCGACGTGACCGAGATTGGTTCAGGTGCCGGCCTCGAACTACGAGCTCGAATTCACCCATGAGGTCGACAACACCCGAGACGTCTCGCGAGATGGCTGACCGAAGTG
This sequence comes from Actinomycetes bacterium, assembly GCA_024228575.1. Taxonomy (GTDB): domain Bacteria; phylum Actinomycetota; class Acidimicrobiia; order Acidimicrobiales; family Poriferisodalaceae; genus JAAETH01. Next base: position 3,102 of record JAAETH010000484.1, on the reverse strand, counting down.
GAGGGTGTCGCTACTTGCCTAGATCGATTGCCATTGCGGCTTGGCGGCATAGGTGGCCCGGTAGTAGTCGCCCAACTCCAGGCCCGTTGCCGCAGCTTCGTCGACCACCACGGTGGCGTGGGGGTGGAGCTGCAGCGCAGAAGCAGGGATCATCGCCGTGACCGGCCCCTCAACAGCGGCTGCGATCGCCGCGGCCTTGTTGGCTCCCGTGCAGATCAGAGCCAGATGGCGGGCCTCGAGAATTGTACCGATGCCCTGTGTGACCACATGCGAAGGAACCATGTCGGGTTCATCGTCGAAGAAACGGGCATTGTCCAGCCGGGTCGAGTGGGTGAGGGTCTTGACCCGCGTCCTGGATGCAAGCGACGACACCGGCTCGTTGAACCCGATGTGGCCATCGGTTCCGATTCCCAGGATCTGAAGATCGACTCCGCCAGCATCGACGATGGACCTCTCGTATTGGCGACACATGAGGTCGACATCGTCCATCTGGCTGTCGGGACTGTGGACCTGTTCGTCCCCGAGACCGATCACATCGGTGAACACGCGCCGGATGAACGACCGGTACGACTCGGGATGGTCCGCGGGGAGGCCGAGGTACTCGTCGAGCAGGAACGCCGAGATGGCCGAGAAGTCGACCTCGCCGGCCTGATGCCGTTTGATCAGCTCGTCGTAGATCGGCAGCGGCGAACTTCCGGTCGCCAGCCCGACGACGGCACTCGGTGTTTGGTGCACCAGGCGCTGGATGGCCGTGGCGATCACACGCCCGGCCTCGGCGGGATCGGCGACGATCACAACTTCCATTGGAATACCTCTCTGAACTCTGGGCTGATGTGTCGGCGAGAGCTGCCTTGTTCAAGACACGCAGTCCGGTGGTGCGAGTTTCGATTGTCGGCACCGTTGGACAGATGGTGCCACCGACGATACTGATCCGTCGGCGTCATGGGTGTTCCCGCGCAGCCGAAACTGGTCTCGATGGTATTCCTTGCGGACCTGACGGTCCCGGCCTCGTCTCCGATGGAATGGGACGCCGTGTACCGGAGTCTTGACCTGTCCCAGCAGGCATCTGCATGTCGCTGTTGCCACGCACGTTCATCAGTGGTTGTCTGGACCGGTGACCCCGCCAAGCGATATCACCCCCGAAACGAAGGTCGCCGCCTTGCTGCGGGACTACCCGCACCTCGAGGACCTGCTCGTCTCGATGGCACCTCCGTTCGTCAAACTCCGCAACCCCGTACTGCGCCGCAGCGTGGCTCGAGTGGCAACACTCAACCAGGCGGCCAACGTTGGGCGTTTGGATCCCAAGGAGATGGTGAACGAACTACGCGTCGCCGCCGGACTGGCACCGCTTGACAACCCCGACATCGTCGAGGTCGACTACTACGGACCCGAACCCGACTGGTTCAGTCGCGACGCTGTCTCCGTCGTCGTCCGAGATGAGGATCTCGATCCAGATGTCATGCCGATCAACCCCGTGTTGCGACTCGCTCGGGATCTACAGGCCGGAGAGATACTCGAGCTCGTGACATCACACCTCCCGGCACCCGGCATCGACATCTTGCGGCGCAAGGGCTACCGAACCTGGACCGTCGACGACGACGGCATCCACACCTTCATCACCTCTGCCGCCTGATCCACAAGAACCGTGGACCCCGCTGGTGGTTTCCGGATTTCGAATTGCCCGGTCGCAGCGTTCAACCGAGCCGATCTCCGCACACCTCCGGGCGGAGGTCGTATCTAGAGATTGCCGGTGTCGAAGCCGAGTTGTTCGGCGGCGAGGAGCACAGCCTCAGACGGTTGCCGCAACGGACGATCGACAGGTAGCCACCGCAGCGCCCAATCGCCGAACACGGCCAACACCCGTGCGAGATCCTCGCCGGCTTCGGTGAGGTCGTATCGAGCCTGCGCCGCCTCGTCGCGGCGAAGGACACCGATCCCCGAGCAGTGCCGTGGCGTGACCGACTGGGCACTGGCTGTGAGAGTCAGGGATGTCCATCGGTCGTCAGGGTCGTCGGCCCATGAGGTCGAGGTACCTCATTTGGAGTGGGGCATCGTCGCTCAAGGTCCCTGACTAGCTGTCGCCGAACATGCCTGTTGCTGCGAGCATGTCGCGCTGGGGATGGGCGTCGTCCCAAAGGAACTGCAGCATGTCGGCATCGAGTGTGTCGTCGGCGCCGATCGCCCGGGCGAGGTCCCACCCGTGGCACGCGCCGTCGGCGACACGAAAGCCGCAGAACATCGACCGCGGGAAGTCACCACCAGGATGTTCGACCATTCCGTCGAGACCGCCGGGACCCGAGAACCCGGCGACCATCTGGTCGGCCAGGTCCACGAAGCTGGCGACCGGGTCGGCTGTGCCTGCCATCAGGTCGTCAGCCAGATACGGGATGACCTCTGAGCCGGATGCAGTAGCACTTCAAGAATGGATTTCGACCATCACCCAAACATCGGTCCGGGACTCGCTTCGCCGCTCGCGGTTAGGCGGCGTCGGTGTTGGGGCCGCGGGCGTTTGATGATCCGCCGTTTTGGGCAGACGACGCCCAGGGTGGTGTGGGTTTGGTCCATTGGTCCACGGTTTGTCCGTGGATGTCTTTGAGCTCCCAGTGGTCGGCTGTTTCGCCCATTCGGAGGTGGAGTTTGAGCTGGTGCAGTCGGTCGTGGTGGTACGGGCATAGCAGGGCGAGGTTGCTGAGGTCTGTGCATCCTGCGTGTTCGCGGTGTTTGAGGTGGTGGGCTTCACAGCGTGAGCCTTCGCGGTTGCAGCGTTTCCAGCGGCATGTTTGGTCTCGGATTGCGAGTGCGATCTTCTGGTCTGGGGTGGCGAGTTCTGTATCGAATCCGAGGTCGAGGAGTTTGCGGTCTGCGGTGAGTACCCATGCGTTGATCTGGGCCGAACAGATGAGTTCTGTGGCTGTGGAGGCTGGTATTGGGGCGCCGTCGAGGGTGTATGCCACTGCGTCGGGATCGTCTGGGTTGTTGACGGTGTGGGGGGTGAGGATCAGGTTCAGGTGGGGGCGTGCCCTCTCGAACGGGTCGCCCTCAGCCTCGGTGTCGTCGGGCTGGTCTTCGACGAGGGTGAGCTGCTCTTGGGTACCGCCGTGC
>JAAETH010000483.1 GCA_024228575.1 Actinomycetes bacterium | reverse complement strand
GGAAAGTCGGTCGTGGCTGGTCAGGCTGCGTTTCGGTATTCGCGTATGAGTCCGTCGCATCGGGCTCTTCGGAGCACAGCGACGGTCGCCGGCGGAGTCTCGGGTGGATCGCGGAGTGGTGTTGGCGGTCGTTGTTCGAGCGATTGGTGGGGTCGGTGCTGGTTGTGGTGGTCGATGTAGTCGCGGACAAGTCGCTCGAGTTGTCTACGGTTCCAGACGATGGTGCGGGGCAACCCACGGGGTTGCTTGAGGAGTTCGCGGCGGATCGATCCGATCCAGCGCTCGGCGAACGTGTTCGCCACGGGTGTCCGTACTGGTGTGCGGAGGATCTTGAAGCCTTCGGTTCGGAAGATCTCGTCAAACGCGGGGACGAACTGGCTGCCGCGATCGCGGACCAGTGCCCGGGCGCCTTCGAGACTCTCGGTGTGGCTGAGGAAGAGATTCCGGGCCGCTTGGGTGGTCCAGGCGCCGGTGGGGTTGGCGGTGACGCCGGCGAAGAGCACCTCACGTGTCTGCACCTGGATGAAGAACAGGACGCAGTAGCGGCGCAGGGTTGCAGTGTCGACGGTGAAGAAGTCGCACGCGACAGCGGCTTGGGAGCGCAGGAACTCGGTCCAGGTCACGTCGGAGCGGTTCGGGGACGGGTCGATGCCGTTGTCGGTGAGGATCTGCCAGACCGTGGTCTTTGCGATCTTGTGCCCGAGTCTGGCGAGTTCTCCCTGGATGCGGCGGTGTCCCCAGGTCGGGTTCTCGTTGGCGAAACGTACGATCAGTTGACGCAGCTCGATCGAGGTCGGCGGCCTTCCACGGCGACGCGACGGAGGCTGGGTCCAGTGCTTGGCGATGCGCTTGCGATGCCATCGCAGCAGCGTCTCGGGGGTCACGATCCAGCCCCGCCTCATCGCCTTGGGCACGGCGGCCGCGATCGCTCCGAACAGGGTCCGGTCGTCGTTGTTGAGAGCGGGGTGTCCGACCTTGCGGCGCAGCACGGCGTTCTCGTGGCGCAGCACGATGATCTGAAGGTCCTTCCAGCGTCCAGAACGCATCGCGAGCCGTGCAAGCTGGGTCAGGAATCGATAGAGGATGCGAGACATGAGGGCCCAGGGTGGCGGCATCGGCCCTGCTCAGCACGCACGCGCCACTTTCCGGACGGCACAGGCTTGTGGAACACCCCTGATCATGGACGCTCTCGCGCTTTAGGTGGTGGACACGCGCGAACCGCGCGAACCCATCAACCCGTGGAACCAATCATCTAGGAGAGGGTGCCGCTGCCGACAGCCTTGGTGGGTCCATCGCCCTTTTGGCCGATCGAATAGTTTCCAGTGACGCTACTCGAAGACATCTGAAGGGCTACGTAGAGGGTGTACTCCTCGTCCTTCCAGTAGAAGGTGCCGCCAAGCGATGCCGCGCCGGTCTCTGATACCGCTCCGCCTACGGATCCAGCGCCATTGAGGCCATTGGACCAAGTGATGTACATGCCAATCCGGCACGTGTCGGTGTTGACGGAGGTGATGGAGGCGGTGAAAGACCCAGAAAGGCCTTTGGAAGTGTTCACCGCTGAACCGCCGTAGCTGTTGCCATTCCACGACGACGCAGGGCACGCTGGTTTTGTGGTGGAGGTTGTGGTGGTTGCGCGTGTGGTTGTGGTGGTTGCGCGTGTGGTTGTGGTGGTCGCGCGTGTGGTTGTGGTGGTCGCGCGTGTGGTTGTGGTGGTCGCGCCCGTGGTTGTGGTGGTCGGCGCGGTTGTCGTGGTCGTCGGCGTGGTTGTGGCGATCGTCGAGCGCACCGCCGCGGTGACCGGCGTGGCATTGCCACCCGAAGTGGTAGTTGGTGCTGCCGTCGTCGTGTTGTCCGGCATCGTGTCGGCGGTCGCAGAACTGGCGGGCGTTTCAGGAACATTCATGTCGTCTTCTTGCGAGATCGTCGACACCGACCCGGCTTCTTGAGGCGCGGCGCTCGAGTCCGATTGCAGCCCAGCGCTAGTCGAGCTGTCTGTGGTCTGAAAGTCGGTCGAAGTCGAAGGCACTGCGTCGCCTGTCTCGACCGTCTCTCCACCATCAGGGCGAAGAAGGAAAGCTCCGACACCCACCATCAACGCAACGGCTGTCGCACCGATGATGAGAGCGCCACGCTTGCGCCCCTCTTCATCGTTGCTGGGGGCAACCGGCTCGGAGCGGGGCTCGCGAACGGGCGCGGCCGGTGCTTCGGGAACTTCGGCGGCTACTTCGACCAACGGCTCGACGGGCGGTGTCACAACCGTATCGGCCACAGGCTCGACCGGTGGTGTGACGACAGCGACATCTGCAGACGGCTCGATCACCGGCTCGGCCGGTGGGTCCTGCACAACCGTTGGGGGTGCAACCATCGCTGCGGCCATCTCGGATTCACCCACGATCGAAGCTGCGAGCGCAGCACCCATGGCGACCAGGTGCTTCGGGTGCGCATCGACCGCCACGGGACGTCCGAGGCCACCGGCGACCATCTCTCCGATGAGCGGTATCCGGCTGCTGCCACCGACCAGCAAGATGAGATCGACATCGTCCAATTCGATGTTGGCGCCCTTGATCACGCGACGCATCGCCGCGACAGCGTTGTCGAGGCTTGGACGGATCAGGTCCTCGAACTCTGATCGCGTCAGCGTCACCTCGGTGAGAACATTCGGGAGCACGACGGGAATCGTGACCTTGGTGTCGAAGGAGAGGGCTTCCTTGGCTTCGACACACTCGGAGCGCAAACGTGCCACCGCGGCCAGCACGGCCAAGTCCGTCGGATCGAGCTCTTGGAGAGCGTCGCCGGTCCAGCGCGACACATATCCGAACACGGCCTCGTCGAAGTCGACGCCTCCCAATCGCTCGATACCCTCCGGCCTTCCGAGAAACTCGAACCCCTGGTCGTCGTCCTTGCGCAGAACGGCAGCGTCGAAGGTGCCGCCGCCCAGGTCGAATACTGCGACGACCGACCCTGGATCGACCCGTTCGAGTGAGGCGTACTGGATCGCAGCCGCCTCGGGCTCGGTCATGAGTTCGACATCGTCGATCTCGGCGACGCGGAGCGCCTGTGTGATCAGGTCGAGTTTGTACGGACCCCAGTTCGCCGGGTGGGTGAGAACCACACCCGCGGGGGCCGACCTCTGTCGTGTCGCTACAGCGTCGATGACCGATCGGAGAAGCTTGGCCGACAAGACCTCGGCGGGGTACGGGCTTCCTGCGAGCAGGATCGGAGTAGGATCGCCCACCCGGCGCTTGAACTCTCGGGCTACCCGGCTCGGGTCCTGGAGGGCGCGTCGGCTGGCGGCGGCGCCTGTGAGGAGGGTCCCGTCCTCGCGCACATAGACAACCGAAGGAACACTCGGCGCACGCGTTCCGAGGTCGAAGATCTCGCTGCGCCCCTTTGAATAGGTAGCCGCGGCGGTATAGGTGGTGCCCAGGTCAACACCGAGCCAATAGGTCACCCGCCGCCCCCTCCCATGTGTAGCACCTGGAAGCCTAGTGCTTCTTGTCCGGATGGTGGTCTGTGGTTGGTTTGGTT
>JAAETH010000482.1 GCA_024228575.1 Actinomycetes bacterium | reverse complement strand
TCCTGGCCTACAACGGGATCATCGTATTCCTTGGTCTGAAGGAGAGCATCCTGTTGACCTTCATCATCCCGATTGCGGTGCTGAGCTTCGGCGTTGACTTCTTCATCCATGGATTCGGTCGATGTCGAGAGGAACAGGGCGGCGGCCATTCGCCGACTGCGGCCTACCCGAGGGGGATGGCTGCCGTGGCCGGCGCCATCGCTTTGGCCTTGGCCACCTCGGCTGCTGCCTTCATGTCGAACCTGTCTTCCGACATCGAGGCCATTCAGCAGTTCGGGGTGGCGGCTGCCATCGGGCTGGTCCTCGCCTACCTCTTCGTCGGCGTGATCGCCCCACGGGTGGTCCTCGGGATCGAGGATCGTATTGGACTGGCACCCAGGGTCCGTGGTCCACGTCTCGGAGCCAAGCTCGGCTTCGTGGCGATGAGCGTGCTCGGTGGTCTGACGGTCACGTTCACGGTGGTGAACATCGTGTTCGGCATCGGCCTTCTCGTCATCGCCTTCATCCCGCTGGCGGTGTGGCTGCCGTACCGATTCGTGCGGCGGCGAAACGCGAAGGCGGCTGCCGCCGGACGGGTAATGGTCAGCGGGGTGCATGTATCCGGCC
>JAAETH010000481.1 GCA_024228575.1 Actinomycetes bacterium | reverse complement strand
TTCGGCAACGTCGGCGGCCACTTCTCTGAGTTGGCGGCCGAGGCCGGTTGTCAGGTGGTGGCCGTGGCCGACCACACCGGCACCATCCGGGCCGACGGTGGGCTCGATATCGACAAGCTCCGGGCCTGGGTGCGTGACACTGGAGGGGTTGCCGACTTCCCGGCGGCCGAAAGGGTCGACACCGAGGATCTGTTCAGGGAGGAGGTCGATGTGTTCGTTCCGGCCGCGCTCGAGAACCAGCTGACAGCTCCCCGGGCCAATGCGCTGACCGCCCGTCTCGTCATCGAAGCAGCCAACGGACCGACCACGACCGAGGCCGAAGTGATCCTGACCGACCGGGGGGTGGAGATCGTCCCCGACATCCTGGCCAACGCCGGTGGTGTGATCGTTTCCTACTTCGAGTGGCTGCAAAACAAGTCATCGCGAGCCTGGCCGGTGGAGGACGTCGACGAGCGCTTCCGGACCCTGGTGTGGAAAGCTCACGACGAGGTGGTCGAGAAGCGGAACGAGTTCAACTGCTCCCGCCGCGATGCCGCCTACATCGTCGCCCTGGCCCGCCTGGACGAGGTCTACAGCCGGCGCGGCATATTCCCGTAGGGAAGCCTCGTAGGGAAGCAGGGCACACCTAGTTGCTGGTGTCTTTCCAGCGGGATTGGCCGAGCTTGTAGCCGA
>JAAETH010000480.1 GCA_024228575.1 Actinomycetes bacterium | reverse complement strand
GGGACCGTTGCCGACGACACCCTGTTCGGGTTTGCCGGCGACGATCTTCTGTTCGGCGGCGACGGTGGCGGCGATACGCTCTACGGCGGTGACGGCGGCGACACGCTCTACGGCGGCGCCGACGGCGACATCCTCTACGGCGAAGCCGATGCCGACACCCTCTATGGCGATGCCGAAGACGATCGCCTCCATGGCGGCGACGGCCACGATACGCTCCATGGCGACGACGGCCACGATACGCTCTATGGCGGCGGCGGGAACGACAGCCTCTATCTGAACTTAGCCCCATTTTCCAGGCAAGCTGTTGATTTGGGTAGAATCTGTGGTTTTATGTAGTCATGTATTGTAAGATATTGGGGTTGACACTGGTGGGTTTCTTCGATTCTGTTTGCGCATGTACGTTGCCAAGGTGCCGAACCGGAACTCACGGCCCGCTATCCTGCTGCGGGAGAGCTACCGCGAGGGCGACAAGGTCAAGAACCGCACCCTCAAGAACCTGACCGACTGGCCCAGCGACCGGGTCGAGCTGTTGCGCGCGGTGCTGCGCGGCGAGCCACTGGTGCCCGCCGGCGAAGGCTTGGAGATCATCCGGGCGTTGCCGCACGGTCATGTCCAGGCGGCGCTGGAGACGGCCCGCCACATCGGCCTCGAGGCTTTGCTGCCGCGTGGCCCGGAGCGTCGCCGCCAGCTAGCCCTGGCGTTGATCGTCGCCCGGCTGCTGGAGCCGGCCGCCAAGCTGGCCACGGCACGGGCGCTTGACGAGAAGACCGCGCATCACTCGCTGGGTGCCACGCTCGGGCTCGGCCGGGTCGGCGTCAAGGAGCTCTATCGGAGCCTCGACTGGCTGGGCGCGGCGCAGCCGCGCATCGAGACCACCCTGGCGCGCCGCCACCTGAGCGAGGGCACCCTGGTGCTCTACGACCTGACCTCGACCTATCTGGAGGGCCGCTGCTGCGAACTGGCCCGCTACGGCTACTCCCGCGACCACCGGCGCGACAAGCTGCAGATCGTCATCGGCCTGCTGTGCAGCGCCGAGGGCTGCCCGATCGCCGTCGAGGTGTTCGAGGGCAATCGCAGCGACCCGAGCACGCTCGGTGACCAGATTGCCAAGCTCAAGGGCCGCTTCCGGCTGCGCCACGTGGTTCTGGTCGGCGACCGCGGGATGATCACCAGCGCCCGCATCGAGGACGAGCTGCGCCCGGCCGGCTTCGATTGGGTGACCGCGCTGCGCGCGCCTGCGATCCGTAAGCTCGCCGCCGAGGATGGCCCGCTCCAGCTGTCCCTGTTCGACCAGCTCGACATGGCCGAGATCACCAGCCCCGACTTTCCCGGCGAGCGCCTCATCGTCTGCAAGAACCCGGCGCTGGCCGAGCAGCGAACCCGCAAGCGCGCCGAGCTGCTCGACGACGCCGAGCGCGCGCTCACCCGCCTGCAGGCCCGGGTCAGGCGCAAGCGACAGCCACTCAGGGGCGCCGCCGAGATCGGCAAGGCGCTCGGCGCCCTGTGCGCCCGCTCCAAGGTCGCCAAGCATTTCCAGACCACCATCACCGACGACGATCTCAGCTTCCACCGCGACCAGGCCTCGATCGACGCCGAGGCCGCGCTCGACGGCTTCTACGTCCTGCGCACCAGCCTGTCCAAGGAGGCCCTCGATGCCGAAGCCACCGTGCGGGCATACAAGAGCCTCGCCCTGGTCGAGCGCGCGTTCCGATGCCTCAAGACCGTCGATCTCGAGGTCCGGCCCGTGTTCCACTGGGTGGGCCCGCGCGTGCGCGCCCATGTCTTCCTCTGCATGCTCGCCTATTACCTCGAATGGCACATGCGATCACGCTTGGCCCCGATCCTGTTCGACGATCACGACAAGGCCAGTGCCGAAGCCCAGCGCGCCTCACCCGTCGCAAAGGCCGAGCCTTCCGAGGCCGCCAAACGCAAGGCGAAGACCAAACGAACCGACGACGACCTACCGGTCCACAGCTTTCGCTCGCTCCTCGCTGACCTCGCTTGTCTCACCAAGAACACAGTTCGCTTCGGCAAAAAGCAAACCATGGAGATCCTCGCTAAGCCCACGCCTACACAACAGCGCGCACTCGACCTCATCGGCTCCAAACAAGCCCTGTAGTCAGTGAGCAGAAAATTCTGCTCACGTTTCGAATCGCTTACGCTCTTTATGGGGCCAAGTTCAGCCTAGTTATCAACGGCATCGCGCAGACGGTCGCATCGGGCGCTTCGGTTTCGGTCGGCCCCTCGGACCGGATCCAGATCCAAGTGAACGGCCTGGCGATCGACCCGTCGGCAATCGACCGAGACGTCAACGCGCCGGACGTGACGCTGACCCTGCCGGACGGCCAGGTGGTGACGCTGGCGGGCTTCGTCGACCTGGGCGGCCAGGCCGGCGG
>JAAETH010000479.1 GCA_024228575.1 Actinomycetes bacterium | reverse complement strand
CCGCGACCGCGGCGACCAATACACCCGCTCCTTCGACAACGTGTTCGCAGCCATCGGAGCCGACGTGATCCACACACCACCCGGCGCGCCCAGAGCGAACGCGTTCGCCGAACGGTGGGTTCGCTCCGTTCGCCACGAACTCCTCGACCGCACCCAGATCTGGAACCAGCGACAACTCCGCCGACTACTCGACGAGTACACCGCGCACTACAACTCACACCGCCCTCACCAAGCCGTCGATCGACCCCGACGGGAATTCGGCAGGCTCAGGAGCGATGTGTTGCGTCTGAGTTTCCGAGCGGGACACCCCGAACTGGAACACACCAACCGGAGCCAACATGTCCACCATGACCCGGGCCAGCACACACAGTTTCGTTGGATGAGCGTTGGATGAGAGCGAATCCGGTCGCTCCGACCAAAGCCGGAAACCGCCTCTGACCTGCAATTTTAGGTGGCTCCGGGGGTGGGGCTCGAACCCACGACAAACGGATTGGCAGGCACTTGACAAACGTCCGGAGACTACGCCTCAGTATGGCTACCAGGCGTTTCGTCCGGGCGAGCGTCCAGCCAGTGCCGGCCCGTCCGGTGGAGTCCGGCCAGTTGGTTGGATGAGGGGTTGGACAGAAAGCCGGGGCCTGGGGCCGCGGAGTCGGGCTCGGTCGTTGCTTGCCCTCCGAACGACCTCCATCGCCGGTGACCGCTATTCGACCCAGAGACAATCGAGGGGAAGGACGTGGAGACGGTCATCGATCGTGTATGCCCGAGTGCCGGTGTAGAGCACAATTCCGGCGTGGAACGCGTCGCCGGTGGCTTCACGCAGTTTGGCGAGTGGGCCAACATCGCGGCGCGATACTCGGGCCGCTGCTTTGACCTCGAATGCGATGATACGGCCATCGTCTCGTTCGGCCACGAAGTCGACCTCGTCGCCATCGTGGGTGCGCCAATGCCCGACACCTGTGGTGTCATCGATCCACGACGTCAGCCGGAGGAGTTCACCAACGGCGAACGTCTCGAGGAGGTGCCCTAGTTCGGTGAGGGCGGCTGGATCCTTCCGCAACAGCTTGTCGGGAGTGAGGCGAAGGAGTCGGGCACCAACACCGGAGTCGACGACGTGAACCTTTGGTGATTTGCCCGATCGTGCGCTGAGGGTCTTTCCCCACGCGGGGAGCCGGTGGATCAAGAACACGGCCTCGAGAAGTCGGGTGTAGTTCTCGGCGGTGGTGTGATCGAGCCCGGCGGCTCGGCCGGCCTTGTCGATGTTGAGGACCTGACCGGTCTGGCCAGCGAGCCGGTTGAGAAGCTGCGGGAGCAGGTCACCCTGGCGGACCCGTCGCAGCTCCTGGACGTCTCGTTCCAGCGTCAGCGCGACGTAGTTGTCGAACCAGCGGCACCGTCCGGCCTTGGTTGGTCGCTGAAGCGCAATGGGCATACCACCAGCGACTACCCGTTCCACGTAGCCAGCGCGGTCGGTGCTGCTTGCCCGCGAATCGGCAACAACTTGGCGAGCATCATCGAACAGCACCGCGACAACATTGCCGACCGAACCGGCAAGCTCGGCCTGCGATAGCGGGTAGATGCGAAGTCGCGAGAGTCGCCCCGTAAGCGCCTGGGCCGCGACAGGAAGGGCATCGTGACGTGTCGATCCAGTGAGCACGAATCGGCCGGGACGGCCATCTCGATTCAGTTCGGCCTTGATCGCATCGAGTACCTCCGGAGCCTTCTGGTATTCATCCACACAGACGGGTTGGTCACCGGCCACGAACGTCGCAGGGTCCGCGGCAACGGCGTCTCGGGTGGCCGGGTCGTCAAGGTCCAACACGACCGCACCGGTTACAGCAGCGATCTGACCGAGCAACGTCGACTTGCCAACAGCGCGTGGCCCTTCCAGCAAGACGACTGGATCTTCACCGAGTCGAGCGAGCGCGACCGGCAGCACCCGGCGATCGACAAGCTGCCCCAATACCTCACCCATCCCACCAATCTACACGAGTGTGAGATTTCGAGAGGCCACAGTGTGAGATTTCGAGGAGTCATAGCGTGAGATTTCGAGGGTGTGATGCCCAGAAAGCGGCCTGTGGGCGCTGACCAGGGACGGTGCCTGTGCTGCCCAGAAACTCGCGCGTGTTGCCTGACCAGGTGAAACGGCCGCCATCCTTGACCCTCTTGTTTCGCCTCTTGTACCGATTCCTCGCCCAGCTCGCTCGCCTTGCAATGCGTTCTGGACGCTGAAGAGACCTCCAGATCATCGTGCTGCGTCATGAGAATGCCGTACTCCGCCGCCAGGTGGGCCGACCTTCGCTCAACGAGGACGATCGGACCCTGCTTGGAGCGATCGCCGCGGCTCTGCCCAAGGCACTGCGCCAAGGCTGGATCGTGACTCCCGAGACGTTGCTGCGATGGCACTCAAACGAATCGCCAAGCACTGGACACAACCGCCGACTCGCCGCGTCGGAAGGCCTCCGATCGGTGCGGAGCTGCGTCAGCTGATCGTGCGACTCGCCTACGAGAACCCGACTTGGGGACACCGGCGTATCCAGGGCGAGCTCGCCCGCCTCGGCCACAAGATCGGCAAGGGCACGGTGTGGCAGATCCTCACCGACGACGGCGTCGAACCGTCCCCGAACCGCTCCGATGTGACCTGGACCGAGTTCCTACACTCCCAAGCCGCCGTAGCGTGCGCCGATTCGCACTCCGGTAGCCAACACGTTCGCTGAGCGCTGGATCGGGTCCATTCGCCGCGAACTCCTCGAGCAACCCAAAGGGTTGCCCCGCACCATCGTCTGGAACCGCCGACAACTCGAACGACTCGTCCGCGACTACATCGACCACCACAACCAGCGCCGACCCCACCAATCACTCGGCCAACGACCACCCACACCCGTCGAAGAGCCGCCAGACACTCCCCCGCCGACCCTCACCGTGCTACGAACCAGCCGATACGACGGACTCATACACGAATACCGAAATGCCGCCTGACCAGCAACGATCGAGTATCCGGGCGCCACACGCTACCAACACCTCGACAACGAGATCAACGACCTCGACACCCAACTCGAACCCCTCGTCCGCCAAGCCGCCCCACCATCACTGCTGGCCCGACCCGGAGTCGGCATCGACGTCGCCGGCCAACTCCTCGTCACCGCCGGCGACAACCCAGACCGGCTCCACAGCCCCGCCGCGTTCGCTCACCTCTGCGGCGCCGCACCCATACCAGTCGCATCAGGCCGCTCATCGACCTACCGACTCAACCGCGGCGCAGACCGAGCAGCAAACGCCGCCCTCTACCGCATCGTGCTCTGCCGACTCCGCTGGGACCCCAACACCCGCACCTACCGCGACCCCAAAATCAAAGAAGACAAAACCAACAAAGGCACCATCCGCTGCCTCAAGCACTACACCGCCCGAGAGATCTACAACGACCTACGCCAACTCACCACTTGACATCCATAGGAGCATCCAGCCGCGATCGAGTTTCCGGGCACCACACCTAGCCGAAACGTTCAGCACTGAAACACCTATCAGGTGTCATCCATCAACATCAGCACTCCGCAGACACCACCGCGAAGGCCCGCTGGCCACCAGGCCGCCATCGTCCCGACCGACCATTGACACGTGAGCCGCGAGCCAATCGCCAGAAGCCCGCTGGCCTGTCGCGCTGCACCAGCACGACGTCCCTCGGATTGACATGCAGCCATCAAACCGTCCATCCAAGAGCACTCACATAGAGCGGGCTGTCGCGATGACACGAAACGGGGTGTCCCTGGTACCGACATGAACACAGCGCCCAGAGGCAAAGCAGAAAACGACCCAAGGCGCACTGACCACGATCGAAGCGAACCAATGGTTGGACAATCCGTTGG
>JAAETH010000478.1 GCA_024228575.1 Actinomycetes bacterium | reverse complement strand
ATGGGCACGTACGGTCTGGCGTTCTCGTGAGCGTCCGGACTGCCGCCACCGCCGGGGCTGCGGGTTTTGTCCTGCCCCCGTCGGGCGGTTCGTACGCGTACAACCCCGAACCGGGCGACTTCTCGTCCGAGGTGACGGTGTCGAGCTCGGGCGCCGACTACACGTCGGTCAACGCCGCGCTGGCCGCTACGGGTAACGGGACGATCATCACGGTTCTGGATGACGCGTCGGTGGCCCCGTGGAGCATGTCGACCAAGGACCGGGTGTGGATCCGCCGGCAGACGGCCGGCACGTTGACGTCGGTGACCGCCAACGCCTACTCGGTGTGTTCGGTCACGGACTGCACGTACGTCACGATCCAGGGGTTCCATTTCGTCAACACCCAGTCGACCCCGTCCCCAGGGAACGGGGCGAATGGCATCGAGGCGGCGTCGTCGAACTGGGGTACGGCTCTGACGAACCGGACGATCAACTCTTTGTGCCACCACATTTGGGTGGATGCGTGCGAGTTCACTGGCACCGACATCACGGGCGCCCAGTTCAAAGGTGTCGGCCTCGACTACATGCGGGCGTCGAACTCGACATTCAACGGGCCGATGGGCGATCAGAACAACACCGGCCCGTCAGCCGTGTCGAGCTTCGCGATGATGGAAGCGACGACCGACGCCGACGGGTGGGTCTGGGGGATGTGGGTGGAGAACTGCACGGCTGACGGGATCGAACAGTCCGTCGACTCAACCGCCATCGGTCAATCCGTGCCGACCGACGGGAACGGGTTCATCCTCGACGGCGACCACCGCCGCACCTACGTGCGGGACGTCCTGTTCGACAACGTCACCGGCATCAACTGCGACGGGTTCGGCATCAACGCCCTCTGGCCCACCTCTGTCGGCGACGGGGTCACCGACAACACCCCGCTAGGGAAGTGCTACATCCGGGACTGCACGGCCACCGGCAACGGCCAAGGCGTCCAAACCGACGACGACATCCTCCTGTTCGGCTACGTCGACATGATCCTCGAGGGTTCCACGACGTTCGGTTCGATCGACGAACCGTTCACTGGCCTGTCGAACCAGATCGACTACCGGCCGGGGTATGAGCCGTAATGGCTGTCACCCTCCGTTCTTCTGTCGCTGCGAACGTGTTCGGCGCTGCCGCGTCGGCGACGTGGCCGGCGACAGTTGACACTGATGTGGCGTTGGCGTGCCTGATCACCGATTCCGATTCGGGGAACGGTGACGGCGCGACTCCGACGGCTCCGGCGGGGTGGGTGCAGACGTTCGACAGTTTCCTGACGGGGACGTGGCGGCCGCGGGTGACGGTCTGGCAGTACGAGTGCGACGGCACCGAAACGGGGAACACAGGGGATTTCGACGCGATCGGCGGGTCCGACTCGATGTCGTTCTCGGTCACGGTGTGGGCCGGTGGTCTGGTTCCCGACGTGATTGGTGTGGCGGCCGACGGGTTCGATGCCGCGCCGTCGGCGTCGTCGATCACAACTGTCGCTGACGGGGCGATGCTTGTGGCGTTCGCTGGGGCCGGGGGGAACCCTTCGGGGTACACGCCGCCGTCGGGGTACGCCGAAGCGGTCGACACCGGCAACGGAACCAACTATCGGGCCCAGTCGGTGGCCTACAAGATCCAAGCGTCCGCGGGGGCGTCGGGTGCGGCTGCGTTCGCTCTGCCGGGGTCGGACAACTGGCAGGCGGTACTCCTGTCGATCCCACCGGCCGGCCTGTCGGTCACTCTGCCTCATATCACCCGGTCTCGGCCGATCCGCACGCTGACGGTCACCCAGGGGGCGCAGACAGTCACTCTGCCGTTCCTGTTCCCCACGACCGGCCGGGGGAACTGGGGTGACGTTTGGGATGACACGTGGGGGGCCGGCTACTCGAACCGCACTATCCATGATCTCGCGGTCACCCTCGGCACGACCGACGTCACTCTGCCCCACATTGTTCGGGGCCGGACGATTCATCCGCTGGTTGTCACCCCCGCCGGGGGGCCCCAGTCCGTCACCCTCCCCCACATTGTGCGGGCCCGGACGATCTACCCGCCCGAGGTGCAGGTCGTCAAGAACGTCACCCTGCCCCACATCACCCGCGGCGGCTACGGGAACTATCAGGTCGGTTACGGCGATTCCCGCATCGGGATCCTCACGGTCACTGTCGCCGATCCGTCGGCGTGGCTGTTCATCCCCCCCGACTCGGCTACGCAGAAGTCGCCGACGGTGACCGCCGAGTTCCACCGGAACCATCCGATCTCGATTTTCCATCGGATGCCAGCGAAACCCCGGCAGGTGCACGTCTTGAAAGAGGACGGGGTGTACACGAACTACGAGATAATCACGACACAACAAACCCAGGACGCCGACGTGGTGTACTTGGGTGGCCACCGGTACGAGGTCGACGCCGACGAAGCCGCCGCCCTTGTGGCGGCCGGTTACACGGTGACCGCGGTCCCATGAGGGAGAATGAGATATGAGCGAAACCGCTGCCGAACGTAGGGCGCGCTGGCTGTCTGTGGGCACGTCTGCTTCGGCGACCCCCACCCGTTCCGCTGAGGTCGTCGAGATCGGCGCCCGCGAAGACCGGTGGTCGACCGACGGCGACGCCTACCGCCGGCTCCGCAAAGCCAAACTGCAACCCGACCGGATCGACGGGTCCGCCGAACTTGAGAGACGGCTGTGACCGCAGTAGCAGACCTGATCAACAGCACCCGCACCGACTACCTCGACACCGGCACCCGGACGATCCTCAACGCCCTCAACGGGGCCCTCACCGACTCCGCCACCTCAGTCACCCTGCTACGCGACCCGGCGCAGGTGGCCACCAACTCGCGGCTGTCGGTCGACTTCGAGGACATGCACGTCTGGCAGCAGACCGGGTCCACTGTCGAGGTCGAACGCGGCATGAACGGCACCACCGCCACATCCCACTCGGCGGGCGCCCTCATCTACGTGAACCCGAACTTCTCGGCCGGACAGATCCTTCGGGCGATGAACGACGTACTCGGCGAGATCTCTTCCACCGAACCCGGCCTGTTCCAAGTCAAAACGGTCACCATCCCCTACGCGACCTCCACCACGTCCTACGACCTCACCGATGTCACCGACAACGTGATCCGTATCGACAACGTCCGCTACGAGATCATCGGCTCCCAGAAAGAATGGCCGCTCGTCAAGTCGTTCGACTTCGCCCGCGACATGCCGACCGCCGATTTCCCCTCCGGGTTCGCGTTCATCCCCAAACGGGCGCCCGGCCTCCAATCCGGGGCCCGTATGCGCATCACCTACATGTGCCCCTACGGCGAACTCGCCGGGACATCCACGTCCACTGTCGAAGCCCAAACGGGGATCTTCACCGAAGCGACCCGCATCCTCAAAGTCGGCGCCGCCCTCAACCTCACCGCTGGTCTCGAGATCCGCCGTGCCGATGTGACCGCCCACGCTGACGGGCGTAGGGCGCAGGATGTGCAGGGCGGCGACCCGACCCGGGCGTCGCGGAACATGGAACGGCTGATGGCCCGCTGGTTGTCTGAGGAGAGGGGCCGGTTGATGGCCCAGTACCCGATGAGACGGTACTGATGGGTATCACCGCCACATTCACTGAGCCGCTGTTCACCGGCACCCTCGCCGGTTCCTCGGAGATCGGGGTCCGGTTCCCTGTCGCGCTCAACGGCAAGCCGCACATGGTCGACACCCGCCGGGAAGGCGAATGGCGCCACGTGTCGGTCCCTTTGCTGCGTTCCCAGTCGGACCAGTCGGTGTCGCCGGGCGCCCAGTCAGTGAACCCCGAAGACCTGTGGCGGTCGTCGATCACGTCATGGCATCGGGGCGCCGGCCAGACGTGGCGGAACAAAGACGCGGGCGAGCTCGGGGAGGTGTCGTCCCCATATCAGTTCAACGCTTCGGTCGGTGTTGATGTGTGGGGCGAAGGCCAGATCGGCATGTTGAACGACACCGAATCGAAACTGGCGTCGGTTTCTGTGAACCTCGATTTGGGGGTGGCCGGCGGATTCCTGTATGTGGCGGACGGGCAAACCCTGAAACGCACCGCCGACGTGTCGCCCGCTTCTCCTTCGTGGACGTCGATCACCACCACTCCGGCGCAGACGATCGTCGGGGTGGTGTCGACGGGCGCCGACATCTACCTGGCGTACGGGTCGGCGGCGACGGCGTACGTGTCTGATAGTGCGGGGACGACGGGGGCGGCGTTGACGGGGTCGGCGGCGTTGAACGCCGACGTGTTGGGGTACGCCAAGGGCCGGCTGATGGCCGGTGTCGGGCCGGCAGTGTGGAACATCACTTCCACGTCGGCCGCGACGCTGAACTGGACGCACCCCGACGCCGGGTGGACGTGGGTTGGGTTCGCTGACGCCGGAGATTCGGTGTTCATGGCCGGCTACTCGGGTGAACGGTCCGAGATCTACCGGACTGTCGCCGAACCGGACGGCACCAGCCTCACTGTCCCTGTGGCGGCCCTCACCTCGGGTCTCGCTGACGGGGAAGTGATCACCGGGGTCTACGGCTACCTGGTGGGGATGGTGATCGCCACCAACAAGGGCATACGGTTCGCTATCCCCGACGCCAACGACAACCTCACCGCCGGCCGCCTCATCCCTGTCCTCAACTCGCAGGCGTTCGAGGGCCAGGACCGGTTCACATGGTTCGGGTGGACCAACTACGACGGGGACCGCACCGGCCTCGGCCGTCTCGACCCTTCCACCATCTCCGCCGACGGCCGGCCCGCCTACGCTTCGGACCTGATGGCCGGCGCCCAAGGGACAGTCACGTCGGCAGCCACGTTCGAGGGGGTCACCGTGTTCTCCGTGTCCGGTGTCGGGGTGTTCGGCGAAACCACCGACCTTGTGTCCCAGGCGACGATCGACATGGGTCTCGAGGATTACGGTCTGGTTGAGGACAAGGTGGCTCGTGCTGTGATCGCCCGGTTCACGGGTGAGGGGACAGTTGACGCGCATATCCGTTCGGTGACCGGCGGGTTTGTTGCGTTGGGGACGAACACTGAGGAGTTGACAGACTTCGCGGTGAACTCGTCGAGGGCGTCGGCGTTCGAGGTGCGTCTAGTGTTGAACCGTTCCGCCACCGATTCGACCGCGGGGCCGACAGTGGATCAGGAGATCTTGAAGGTGTATCCGGCGGTGACGACCACCCGGTTCATTCATGTGCCGCTGCGGATCTGGGAGACTGACAGGGACCTTCATGGCAACGAGTTCCCCACTGATGTGAGGACCGCGGTCGACAACCTGTGGGGGCTCCGTAACTCGCGGGCGGTGGTGCAGTGGCAGGAGGGCGCCCAGTCGTACTCGGTGATCCTCGAAGATTTGGAGTGGCGGCCAACGCCGCCTGACCCCAGCCTGCAAGGGTTCCAGGGGACCGCATATGTGAAGATGAAAGAGCTGTAGGAGGCATCGTGACTCGCAGGGAATACGCAGGAGGGGCAGCGGCGACGACGTTGGCTGCTTCGATCACCGCATCGGATCTGACGATCTCTCTCGCCTCGGGTGGGGGGTCGGACTGGCCTACCGGGACGTCGGATCCGTTCATCATCGCCATCGACCGGGGGACGGGCGACGAAGAGAAGATCCTGGTTTTGTCGCGCACGGGTGACACGTTGACGGTGGCCGCCCCCGGCAACCGCGGGTTCGACGACACGACCGCCACATCCCACTCGGTGGGCGCCGCCGTCGACCATGTGCTCGGCGCGATCGACATCGACGAACCGAACGCCCACATCAACAACACGGTCCTCGATCACCACACCCAATACCTCACGTCGGACCGCCACCTCGCGATCTCGCACACGACCGCCATGTACGCGGCCGACTCGGTCGACAACGCCGCCCTCGGCCCCGACGCGGTGAGCGACGCCGAACTTCAGGACGACGCGGTCGGTTCGGAACACATCCAGACCGACGCGGTGGGTGCGGACGAGATCGGCGCCGCGGTCATCACCGAACCGAAGTACGCGGCGGGGTCGGTGTCGCTTCGGGCCATGGGCGCGGATTCGGTGGATGGCGACAAGATCGCCGACGACTCGATCGACTCCGAACATTACGTGAACTTCTCGGTCGACCAGGACCATCTGTCGGACAACGCGAAGGTGCATCCCGGGATGATGGTTGTGTGGTCGGGGACCACCGAGCCGTCGTCGTGGTTCTTCTGCTACGGGCAGGAGAAGTCCCGGATAGCACAGGCCAACCTGTT
>JAAETH010000477.1 GCA_024228575.1 Actinomycetes bacterium | reverse complement strand
CTTCACTCCGGAACAGGTCGAGACCTTCGTCTACCTTGACGAGTCGGCCCAGGCCACCAAGCTGGAGGTCCTGGTCACAACATTCACCGACGACGCGATCATTCTCGATGCTCGAGACGTGCTGGAGGAGGAGGCGACCCGGCTGGCCGGCGAACTCGGCCCGGTGGTCAAGATCGTGAGCGTGTCCGGCGATGTGATCGCCAGCCAGGACAGCCTGGCCGCCTTCACTGACGCGATGATGGTCTCGCTGCCAATCGCGCTAGTCCTGACCGTAGTCATCGTTGGCCTCGTCCTTCGGTCGGCCCGGTATTCGGCTGTGACGATCCTGCCCATTCTCCTTGTCGTGTTCGGGGTCTGGGGCTACATGTGGCTCAGAGGCTTCACCATCAATGTCGTGACGGCCACCATCGCGGCCATCGCGGTAGGGGTCGGCATCGACTTCTGCACCCACTTCAGCGTTCGGTTTCGAGAGGAGTTGACAACGGGGTTCGATCGAATGGCGGCGGTCCGACGGGCAGGTGAGGGTACCGGCTCGGCTCTGGCCGTGTCGGCCTTCACGTCGATCGTAGGTTTCGGTGTCATGACCGCAGCCCCCGCTCCCATCTTCGCCAGCTTCGGTGAGCTGATGGCCGTGATGATCGCACTCTCCGCGCTCGTGGCCCTGCTAGTCCTGCCGTGCCTGCTGGTGGTGGTCACTCCGGCCAAGACTACGATCGACGTCGGCTCACCGGGCGACGATGACCTGAGCGCGGAACCCCAGACGTCAATGCCGATCGAGGGTCCACCGATCCTGGTGACGGTCGAGTCGTGAGCCTCAACCGGGACCAGGAGGCCCGACCAATGGCCCGGACTGGCGACGCTCCCAGTCGCGGTATGAAGATGCTGAGGATGATCGACCGGGCCACGAGGAGCTTCGGTACCGTGTTGGCCCTGATCGTCGGGATCTACCTGATCGCCCAGACGTTCGCCAGCTCGACCGGGGCGACGCTGGGAATCAGCATGTTGCTCATCGTCGGCAGTGCCATCACTCTCAGGGGCGCCGGGCTGTCGCCGACCGTGGTCAGCGCCGTGACCGGGGCCGGATCGGTTGGCTTGGTCCTGGCCGCCGCGGCCCGACTGTATGACGCGCCGGTGCTGGGGCAGCCGCTCCAGATGACGATCCTGGCTATCACGGTCGCAATGCCGGTCGTGATCCTTCGCTTCGTCCTCAGCTCGACTCGGATCGACAACAACACCGTGTTCGCCGCCGTCTGTGTCTACCTGCTGATCGGTGTGCTATTCGGAACGGTGTTCACCTACATTGCCGAGATCGACGGCACTGTGTTCGAACCGGCCCAGGCCATCGACAACAACCGGACGTCGTCGCTGTACTACTACAGCTTCGTCACCCTAACCACGGTCGGCTTCGGCGACATCACCCCAGTCGGCGGTGCCGTTCGAGGCCTGACCGTCCTCGAGGGACTTATGGGCCAGATCTTCATCGTGGTGCTAGTAGCCCGTCTCGTCGGAATCCAGGTCGCCCAGCAACAACGCTGACCGAGCGCCGACCCCGTAGGAGCACGCTGTTGATGTGACCGGTGCCGTCTGAACAGGAATGCGGGCAATCGTTTGCGAACCACTAGGTTGAACCGACCACGGCGCCAGACCAGCGTTGGACCGACCAGAGTCGAGCGACAATGCCCGTGGCCGGCGAGCCACGAGCCCAACATCTAGACAGGCACTACCAGGACGCTCGGGAACACCGGCCGAACAGGTGGCGGCGGGTAGGTTCACGCAGGTGGGGCGATGCAGCGAAGCGGCACGACTCGCCGACATTGTGGCCGATTCGCTGAGCCCGTTGTCGGAGTGGGCACAACGGCTCTACGACGCTGTACGCCAGATCGGTGACGTCGATGACCTTGGGCGGTGGGATGCCCGGTACCGCCATGTCTGGTGGCACAGCACGTCGGAGCTGGGGATCGAGCCTACTCTGACGGCTCAGCTCTTCGACGCGATCTTCGACTTCGGCGCCTTGAACCTGTATGGCAAGTTCGACAAACGACTCACCGCTGACGAGTACCACCGACTCGTCGATCGTCTAGACGAGGGACTCAGTACAGCGGCGATTGCCAACGAGGCGCCGGAAGACTGGTAGCACCGCAACCACGGATTGACGGCACTTGCCGGACGCTCTGGTACACCGGCCGCCGAGCGGTGATGTGATGATCACCCAGTCGGCGGACGGTCGCGTACGTCCAGGCGGAGTAGCGACATGCAAGAGTGTCTGGGGGTGTCTTGGCTGCGCGGCGAGGCGTCGGGCGATCAGGTCGGCTGAGGTGAGGTACTACGTCGATGCGCACCTGGCGACCGGTGGGGGCGTGTCTTTCGGTTCCTTCACCCTGGCCGACCTGCTCGCCGGCCTCAAGGACGCTTTCACGGCGATGCGGAATCTCAAGGTCTACAAAGATGGCGAGGCTGAGTACGGGGTAGTCGGCTGGATCGCTGCACTGGAGATCACCCATGGTCCGAACGGGTGGCATCCGCACTTGCACGTGTTGTTCTTCCACCGGGAACACCTGCCAGTCGAGTAGGGCGAGAACGCCGGTTTGCGGGCTGCGCTCTATGGCGCCTTCTCTCGGCAGATCGACCGGCACCTTGGACGGCCTGTGCATCTCGTTCGGAGCAGCGGTGACGCGAGCCCCGTTGGCCTGAATCTTTGACAGACTATGCGACGATGAGCGACGAGGAAGCCAGGATTCACGGGCACGGGTTGGAGGGCAGTTGGGGGGTCT
>JAAETH010000476.1 GCA_024228575.1 Actinomycetes bacterium | reverse complement strand
TGGTCACGACCAACGGCTATCGCGACCATGAACTTCGCTCGGCACGCCGAGCGAGTATTGATCGATGTCCGAGGCTGTCAAGGGGGCGACCCCGAGCTGATCGAACACCTCGCCGGATACTTCCTGGGAACCGCACCCATCGAGCTGTCAACAGTCCAGTGGCGAGATGGGAAGACCGAGACCTGCAAGGGCGAACGTCATCGTCGCCTCCTTGACCGGCTGCTGCTCAACCTGGTCGATGGCGACCACCATTCGTTCATCAGCCACCCATTCGGTGACGGTCTCTCGCATCCGCATCGCTCCGTCGGGAACCAACTCGGTCTGCCGAACAGCGCCGACGCCCTCACTCTGATCACCGATCGCAAAGCTGTTGAGCACGCCATCGTTCCAGTCGCTGATGTTCGGGTAGTCAGCCAACACCGCCCACACACTCGACTGCGGCGCAGCGACCACCCGCTCAATCTTGATGTTCCTCAACTGATTCCTCTTTCTCATAGGGACCACGACCTTGCGACCGTGGCCCAAAGCGAACTCTCATCACCGATAGTTCTGAGCCCGATGTCACGGCTCGCAGGGTCCCACCGCATCGAAGTCAGACAGGCAAGACCTCATAGAGGCTGACGCTGTCGACAATGGGGCAGCCTTCAAGAAGCTGCTCGGCTGCGTCGATATGCGGAGCGACCACGATCGCGTGCTTGCCGCCGAAGCGGCCGGGGAGACCACCCCGGGGGTTCGTCGACCGTCACGCCGACCGATTCGAGGCGCTCGCCGGACCGCTTCGTATCAGCTTCGACGACTTCACCGCACCAGCCGGGACCCCCGCCACCGCCC
>JAAETH010000475.1 GCA_024228575.1 Actinomycetes bacterium | reverse complement strand
GGCTCTGGTCGAAGCTTGCGACGCCAGACTGCGCTGCAGCAGTCAATGGCTCGACCGAGAGACCTGGCAACCCATCGACCTGGCTGTTCCCGATGAATCAATCGACGGCGGAATCCTGATCAACGGCACAGACTGGCTCATGGACTTCACCTTCAATCTTGGTCCAAGCTCCAACCTCTTGAACATCGTCAGCGGCCAACGGGTGGAGATCCCGGGTGCTAGTGATCGCCAGTTTGAGTATGACGGACAAGGACCAGCTATCTCAGCCGATGGCCGATGGATGGCCACCAGCTCAGGCGGCGAGGTTCGGCTGATCGAGCTGGCGACAGGGCGGGAAGCCATCGTCGAGGGGCTTCGAGATGTTGTTGGCGGCGGCCTCGTCTTCGTCGAGCGGTCGTCGTGATGGTGACCGTCTGCACCTGTGGCTACGAAGCCCCGTCCGATGCTCGGTTCTGTGGTGGGTGTGGACGCGCCGTCGACAGCGCCGATGTCCCCCTCCTCGATCTCAGAGGACCCGAGGCCGCCTCCGAGCAGAGGGTGGTCAAGGTGAACCCCGGCCCTCGCCGCTGGATGGCGATCGT
>JAAETH010000474.1 GCA_024228575.1 Actinomycetes bacterium | reverse complement strand
GCAACCCCTCCGAGGAGTGGCGCCGGATGGACATCGTGATGTCCCGACGCCGATCCGAGAGATACATGTGGCAATTCATGGCAAAGGTCCCTTGGCCGACATCAGAATCTGCGTATCGTCGCGAGGAATGAATGCACCAACAAATCTGAAGCATGACGAACTGCGGGCATGGGTCGCCGAGATGGCCGAACTCTGTGAACCGGCCAACATCCATTGGTGCGATGGCACCGACGAGGAGTACAACACCCTGACCCAGGAGCTGGTCGATGCCGGCACCTTCATCAAGCTGAACGACGAACTGCGTCCGAACAGCTTCCTCTGCCGTTCCGACCCGAGCGACGTCGCCAGGGTCGAGGACCGCACATACATCTGCAGCAGGACCCGCCAGGAAGCCGGACCAACCAACAACTGGATGGACCCGGCCGAGATGAAGACGACCCTCGGGGGCCTGTTCAAAGGCTCGATGCGGGGCCGCACCATGTATGTGATCCCGTTCAGTATGGGCCCGCTCGGCTCGCCGATCGCCCAGATCGGCGTCGAGATCAGCGACTCCGCCTACGTCGCGGTCAACATGAAGATCATGACCCGCATGGGTTCTGCCGTGCTCGATGTGTTGGGCACCGATGGCAGCTTTGTGCCGTGTATGCACACCGTCGGAGCACCCCTCGAATCGGGCCAGGCCGATGTCGCATGGCCGTGCAACCCGACCGTGAAGTACATCGTCCACTTCCCAGAGGAACGCGAGATCTGGTCCTACGGCAGTGGCTACGGCGGCAATGCGCTGCTCGGCAAGAAGTGCCTCGCCTTGCGCATCGCCTCGACGATGGCACGCGACGAAGGCTGGCTCGCCGAACACATGTTGATCATGGGCGTGACAGATCCGTCCGGCGAGAAGACCTACGTAGCGGCGGCATTCCCCAGCGCTTGTGGCAAGACCAACTTCGCCATGATCGAGCCACCAGAGGCCATGGCCGAGGACGGCTGGAAGGTCACCACAATCGGTGACGACATCGCGTGGATCAAGCCCGCCGACGACGGCCAGCTGTACGCGATCAACCCGGAAGCCGGATACTTCGGTGTCGCTCCCGGCACGTCGATGGCGACCAACCCCAGCGCGATGAAGTCGATCCATGCCAACACGATCTTCACCAACGTGGCACTCACCGACGAGGGTGACGTCTGGTGGGAAGGCATCGACGGCGATCCGCCCGCACATGCAATCGACTGGAAGGGCCAGGACTGGACGCCAGAATCAGATACCAAGGCGTCACACCCCAACGCTCGTTTCACCGCTCCCGCTAGCCAGAACCCGGTCATCGACGATGCTTGGGACGATCCGACGGGCGTGCCGATCAACGCCTTTCTCTTCGGCGGGCGACGCTCCGGCACCATGCCGCTCGTATACCAGTCGTTCAACTGGGCCCACGGCGTCTACCTCGCGGCCACCATGGGTTCTGAGACCACGGCCGCCGCGTTCGGCCAACAGGGCGTCGTTCGGCGAGACCCGTTCGCGATGCTCCCGTTTGCCGGATATCACATGGGTGACTACTTCAACCATTGGCTGGGCTTTGGCCGAACGATCCAGAACCCGCCGCGAATCTTCGGTGTCAACTGGTTCCGAACCGACGAAGAGGGTCGCTTCGTGTGGCCCGGCTTCGGCGAGAACATGCGTGTGCTCCAGTGGATCGTCGAGCGCTCCCACGGTCGGGCATACGCACTCGAGAGCCCGCTCGGTTGGATGCCCCGAGCCGAGGACATCAACTGGAAGGGACTCGAGGACTTCACAGAAGCCGATTTCCGCCAGGCGATGTCG
>JAAETH010000473.1 GCA_024228575.1 Actinomycetes bacterium | reverse complement strand
GGCCAGGGTGACGCGCTGAGGTCCCGTCATCCGACGGACGGACGCGGTCGCGTTCTGGATAACGGCGTCGAGGCTGAGTCCCGCCATCAGCGGATCCTTGACCTAGGCACAGGCGGCGTCGCCGCCATCAGATCTGCATCCGCATGATGTCGTTGAACGCCGAGATGGCTCGATCGCGGACGGCGACCGTGATCTCGGTTGCCAGCTGGGCCTCAGTTGCGGCGATCATGTAGTCGCTGACCGACTCCAGGTCACCAACCGCGGCTCGCTCGGCCGCGTTGGCAACCGCCTGGTCCATCTGGCCGACTGAGGTCAGGGCATCGCCAACAGCCTTGGTGAAGCTCGACTCGTCGGATGGGTCACTTTGACGGGCCTTGGCCGCGGCGGACCCTGGGGCCGAGTCGAGCCCGGTGACACTGACCGCAGGGATGCCAGTGGGTCGGATCGGGGAAACCATCAGCGCCCGATCTCCATGGCCCGCTGGTAGGCGTCACGAGCGGTTCGGAAGGCAGAGACGTTGGCTTGGTAGGCGCGCTGGGCCACCAGCATGTGCGTCATCTGCTGGGCGAGGTTCACCTTGGGCATCCTGATGAAGCCGTCTTCGTCAGCCAGGGCGTGGGTCGGTTCGTAGATGATCTCGCCGTTCGGATCGCCGAACTCGAGGCTCTTCACCCTGACCCCTTCGGG
>JAAETH010000472.1 GCA_024228575.1 Actinomycetes bacterium | reverse complement strand
TGTACCAGACGTCGACAGCGAAGAGCACTAGCCCGATGCCGATCAGCCGGGTGATGGCGACATGGTCGATGCCAAGGGTGTCGGAGACCCAGCTGGCCCCGATGGCGGCGATGAAGCCACCCACAACGGAGGTGGTGGCGTTGAGACGGAGGATTGTACGGAGTCGTTTGGTCCACATGGTCTGAGTTCCTTTCACAGGGGTGATGAGATGACGCTCGCATGGACAGGTCATTGAGGCGATTACCTGCCAGGTAGTCGAAACCGGCTCGTGCCGGCCCCTACGCTCGAACATGTGGCAACCAAGACGGCAACGTTCGGTGAGGAACTGCGACGCTGGCGAGCAGCCCGTGGGGTAAGCCAGCTCGACCTGGCCGGGGCGGCCGAGGTCTCTCAGCGTCACGTCAGTTTCTTGGAGACAGGTCGCTCGAAGCCGAGCCCGGAGATGGTGATACACCTGGGGCGGACCCTCGATCTTGGGTTGAGGGATCAGAACCTCCTACTCGGTGCCGCCGGCTACGCCCCCGTCTACGCCGAGCGCGGCCTCGACGATCCTGATCTTGACCAGGTGCGCGATGTGCTAACCACCCTGGTCGCCGTTCATGGCCATTTCCCGGCCTACGTCGTTGACCGTCGATGGGATCTGGTGCTGGCCAATCCCATGGCCCAGCTGATCGTGGGTGCCGTAGACCCTGCTCCACCAGCTTCAGTGGCAGCCAACATCTTGCGCCTCATCCTGCATCCTGAGGGCCTGCGACCGATGATCGTCAACTGGGAGCAACTGGCGACCACCCTGATCCACCGTCTGGAGCGGGAGGTGACCCACTCTCCGAACGACTCCGGGCTACAGGCTCTATACGACGAGGCCCGGGTCTATCCGGGAGTCGATGCCCTGCCGACCCGGTCGCTGCTCCCCGACGGCAACGATCTCTTGGTTCCCGTGC
>JAAETH010000471.1 GCA_024228575.1 Actinomycetes bacterium | reverse complement strand
TCGACGGCTTGTCGGTGTGCGGCTCGCTCCGGCATCTTCAGGTCGTCCGGGTGGAGCATGGTCACGAGGCCCCGACGGCTTCGTTGAAGGCCTCGATCTGCTCGTCCCATTGGTCGACCAGGGGGCGCAGCCCGTCCCAGAATCCCTGCTCACGGCGGCGCTCGAAGTCCCCAATGGAGACGCCCTGCTGCTCGACCCAGGTGAAGTAGCCGAGGTTGAAGACCCGGTTCCGCTCCACCGGCCCCATCTCCAACACATGCTCGGTCGAGACGTCGCCCAGGCGCTCGTCGAAGGCGGCGGCCGCCGCCACCTCGTCGAAGCCACCGGGGAAGTGGCTCGACATCACCTTCTCTCGTTCCGAGTTGTACATCTCACTACCGTCGGTGGCCACGGTGACGATCACATCGTCGGCCCCCAGTCCCCACTGGTTGGCCGCGGTGATGGCAGCCAGGGTGTTGCAGATCGACGAGTAGCCCATGTCGACCAGCGCATCCACCACCCCTGGATCCACTCCCCGCTCAGCCAGCAACCGCTTGCCGGCCGGAGAATTGAACAGCACATCGAGCTCGTCGGTCGAACGATCGCTGATGGCCACAGCCAGATCGGTGTTGGTGACATTGTGAATGAGGGGGATGTGCTTGTCGCCGATTCCCTGGATGTTGTGATCGCCGAACCCGTTGTAGAGCATGGTCGGGCATTCGAGGGCTTCGACAGCCACGATCCTCGACCCCTGTGAGTCCTTCAGATAGTCGCCTGCGCCCAGAGTGCCGGCCGAGCCCGAGGCTGAGACGAAGGCGGCCAAACGGCCCGGCTGGTCAGCTGTCACATGCTGGTAGACCCGCTCCAGGGCAGGGCCGGTCACGGCGTAGTGGCCGAGATGGTTCGAGAACTCGCTGAACTGGTTGAGGATGACGTTGGCCGGATCCTGAGCCAGACGATTGCACTCGTCGTAGATCTCCTTGACATTGCTCTCGGTGCCGTAGGTCCGGATCACGTCATCGGGGTGCTCGATCCAGCGGTCCAACCACTCGAAGCGTTCTCGGCTCATCCCCTCCGGTAGCACGGCTACCCCCCGACAGCCCATCAGCTTGGAGATGGCGACCCCACCTCGGGCATAG
>JAAETH010000470.1 GCA_024228575.1 Actinomycetes bacterium | reverse complement strand
TGTCGCGGGGCTCGTCGTCAGCGAGGGAGGCCCGAGCTGCCACGCGGCGATCGTGGCCAGGGAACTCGATCTGCCGGCGATCGTTGGAATGCAGGATGCGCTGAGGACGATTCCCGATGGAGCGACGATCACCCTCGATCCCGTTCGGGCACGCGTATCGGTTCTCTAGGCAGGACAACACTCAACGACGACCCTCCATGAGTGCTTCATGCCGCGCCTGCACTCGGTTCGCGGGACACGTATCGCAAGACATCGCAGGTCGCTCAGGTCAGCGGCCATCACTCGATTTCGGGCACCGACAGGTCGATCTCGATAGATGGTCCAGCCAAGCTAGGACCATGGTTACCCGGGTGGTGAACACTCATGAAGCGAAGTCGCGACCGTCCGAGCGAATTCGGGAGGCGGAGGTGATCGTTGCTCGCAACGGACATCCTGTTGCCAAGATTGTTCCCTGGCGGCCTGAGCGTCCATCCCGGGTCGCTGGAGCGTGGACCGGACGAGTTCACGGCAGCGATGATGTCGTCGCTTCTGATGAAGAGATCGTCGCGATGTTCGATGACCCTGTGGCAGGGAATTCGCCGTGAGGATCCTCCTGGACGGTCATGTCGCGTTGTGGTGGCTCCAAGACAACGACGCGCTGGGGGCACAGTGCCACCAGTTGATAGAGGATGCCGACGAGGTCTACTTCTTGGCGACTACGCCGTAGGAGTTCGGAATCAAGCGGTCTCTGGGGAAGCTCACAATGCCCGATGGGCTCGTCAACGTGTTGCAGTCAGGTGGATTCGTTCCACTTGCCATTTCGGCCGAACACGCTGAGCATGCCCAACGCTGCCCCTTCATCATCGCGATCCATTCGATCGAATGCTGATCGCTCAAGCTCAGCTCGAGGCGTTGGCCTTGGGTACTGCCGATGGTTCCTTCGGAGCCTATGAGGTGGAACTGGTCGACGCCCGACGCTGATGTTGGCGAGGTGCAGTGCGCGGCAAAACAGCCTGTCAGGAGGACAGACGCCAGATCACGTGATGGCGTCCCGCGGAGTGGTGGGATTCCGAGTGTGATGCTCGGTGTGTCAGGCCTCGAGTTGGGCCTGTTGGTTTCTAGTGTCGCGCGGCTGGTCGAGTTCGGCCATTGAGGTGTCGGTCATGTAGCGCCGGGCGATGGCCCATTCTTCGTGTTGGTCGGCCAGGACTGCTCCGATGAGGCGGATGGCTGCCCGGTTGTTGGGGAAGATCCCAACGACGTTGGTGCGTCGTTTCACTTCCTTGGTCAACCGTTCGAGGGGGTTGTTCGACCAGACTTTGCGCCAGTGAGCTTTGGGGAACGCGGCGAAGGCGAGCACGTCGGTCTTCGCGTTGCGCATCGAAGCAGCAGCTTTGGGGAACTTGGTTTCGAGCATGGCGGCGACCTCGTCCCAGCGCGCCGAGATCTCTTCGGGGCTGCCGAGAGCGAAGATCGACCGGAACGCCGCGGCCACAACTTCGGACTGGCCTTTGGGCACCGTCGCGAGGAGGTTGCGGATGTAGTGCACGTCATGCCGATATCGGCATGAGGCTCATTATGTGGAGCCCGTGATTATGCCGAGGGAGCCGGTAGCGGCGAGCGCGGGACCGGTTCTGGGCCTGAGGTTGTGGGCATAATCCGGACAGTGCTGGCCGGGGCTGTCGATCTCTCTTTCATCAACCGAGTGAGAGAAGGATCTTGTGAGCAATCCGTACAACGTCGTGGTGGTGGGGCCGTTGGGGCTCTACGCCGAGGGGTTCCATGCCGAGTTGCGTGCGGCCGGGTATCGACCGAACGCGTCGTCGCCGCAGTTGGCGTTGATGGCGCATCTGAGTCGCTGGCTGGAACATCACGGTCTTGGGCCGGGCGACCTCGATGCTGGTGTTGTCGATGAGTTCTTGGCTGATCGTCGATCTCGATGCCCGCCTGGTCGCATCGAAGGCCCGCGTCGAGCAGGCTGTGGCGGCGTCACAGACGTGTCTGGTCGACATTGTCGGTGTCGGTCCGATCGTTGCTGGGACGATCATTGGTTACACACCCGACATCGCCCGGTTCAAGA
>JAAETH010000469.1 GCA_024228575.1 Actinomycetes bacterium | reverse complement strand
GGCCTCGACCACACCGTCGAATGGTACGCACTCGGCCCCCACCCGTTCATCAAGGTCGACTAGTGGGCGAATACCAACCGCCGTCCCCCGAGCGTCGCTGCACCGCAAACAACCGGGCCGGGCAACGCTGCAAAGCGTGGGCCCTGCCCGGGACCACAGTGTGCGGCAACCACGGCGGCCGAGCCCCACAAGTCCAAGCCAAAGCAGCTGACCGCCTCGCACTCGAACGCGCCCGCCAGATCGCCCACACCATGGGCCTACCCATCGACATCGACCCCCACCAAGCACTACTAGCCGAAGTCCACCGGTCCGCGGGTGTCGTAGCATGGATCGAAGCCCAGGTCCGCCAACTCGACACCGACGAGATCACATGGGGGATCATCAAAACCGACGACGTCCACACTGAACAGGAAGCCCCCCACGACGGTAGCGTCACCACCCTCACCTCAACGCAAACCCGGACCGTCCGCGGTGCCGGTATCGACCCCTGGGTACGTCTCTACGGCGAAGAACGAGACCGCCACGTCCGGGCCTGCCGCGCAGCGATCGAGGCCGGCGTGTCCGAGGCCCTCGTCAGGATCGAAGAATCAAAAGGGGTGATCGTCGCCCAGGTCCTGATAGCGGTGTTTGACGATCCCCGCCTCGCTCTCAACGCATCCCAGATATCGACTGCCCGTCAGGTCGGCGCCGACCACCTCCGGGCCCTACCAGGAGGCAAACCAGCATGACCGACCCCGACCCGGACCCACCCCCCTCCGGACGTATCGCCCTCGGATGCGCACTATGCGAAGCGGTCGGCCTCGACCCCAACCAAACGACCTCGTTCACCCTGACGATCAAGGCCAGCGACGGGACGACCGTCGCGGTGGCCACCGACTCGGCCCTTGTCGCCACCGCGACTGTGTACATCACCGACGACATCCAACGGGCGATCGCTGACAAGACCACTCCGATCCTTCGCACCCTGACATGGGAGGCTGTCCCCGATGATTGATCCCGACCCCGACCCGTTCGCAGGCCTTGACCTCGACGCTGTCTCATACTCTGGCTGGTTCGTCGTCCCCGAGGCCCTCCGCGAGGACCTCCGCCGCGACGCCCTCACTGGCCTTGACGGGATGCTGTCCAGGTCCTGGCGGGCCAAGGACAGGGCCGACGCCTGGTCCCGCAGGCGGGCCCACTGGGCGAACGTCAAGGCGACCCGATGACCGACTACAACCCTCCGGTGACCGGGACTGAGCTACGCCGCTCCCGTATCGATCCGCTCGACTGCGGCCAAGGCTGCTACCCACCACACCAGCCCATGTACCT
>JAAETH010000468.1 GCA_024228575.1 Actinomycetes bacterium | reverse complement strand
GTTCATCGCCGCTGCCGCGTTGTTGATGGTGGTTGCCCTGACTCCGGCCGGTGCCTCGCCCAGTCCATCAACATCGGTGGGACTCATCGGTCCCTCGTCGGTCGATTTCCTAACGGGTGCCGACCAGACCAACCCGATCGAGCTGCCCCGTGTAGCTGACGATGTGCTGGAACGGTTCGCTGAAGAGAGCAGCGACGGGTCCGGTATCGATGTTGCATTGATTGACACCGGCGTTGCCCCCGTCGACGGCCTCGACGGCGCAGACAAGGTGCTTCATGGTCCGGACCTGTCATTCGAAGGACAGTCACCAGAGGCTGCCTACCTGGACACTTTTGGCCACGGGACCCATATGGCGGGAATCATCGCCGGCGATCGTCAAGGCCAGGAAGGTATTGCCCCGGGAGCTCGCATCGTCAGTGTGAAGGTTGCCGGTCATGACGGGGTCACGACCGTGCCCCAGGTGGTGGCGGCCATCGACTGGGTCGTCGAGCATCGCAACAGTGAGGGGCTCAATATCCGGGTCCTGAATCTGTCGTTGGGTCAGGCTGGGATCAACACCCACTCCGGCGACTCGCTATCAGCGGCAGTTGAGCGGGCCTGGGATGCCGGCATCTTCGTCGTCGTCGCCGCCGGCAACCGTGGAAGCACCCAAGGCCACCTGGATTCCCCCGCCATCGACCCCTATGTGCTGGCGGTCGGCGCTTCCGACGACACGACAGGTCTCAATGAAGAGGACCAGCCCGTGCCGACCTGGTCGGCACGGGGGAACAAGTCCCGCAAGCCTGACCTGGTGGCCCCGGGCCAGTCGATCGCTTCCTACCGAGTCCCAGGTTCAACGGCTGACGTCACCAATCCATCGGCCCGCTACGGCAACGATCTGTTCATCGGATCGGGCACCTCGCAAGCTGCTGCTGTGACCAGCGGCATCGCCGCTCGGATGTTCGATCACTTCCCATATATGGACGCCAACGAGCTCAAGCAATCGCTTACCGACGAGGCCGAGACCGACCGGGGATACAGCCGGAGGATCATCGGCAATGGTGTCATCGACGCTGAGGACTCCTGGGAGTCGCCCCAGTTCGGTGTGAATACGCCGTCTCACCCACGGGCCACCGGCTCAGGGACTGGCCTCACCGCTCCAACAGGCTCGACCTGGAGCGGCGGTACCTGGTCAGGATCGACCTGGTCAGGATCGACCTGGAGCGGATCGACATGGAGCGGCGGTACCTGGTCGGGAGCAACCTGGTCGGGAGCAACCTGGAGCGGAACTACATGGTCCGGGGCAACCTGGAGCGGCGGTACCTGGTCGGGAGCAACCTGGTCGGGAGCAACTTGGAGCGGAACTACATGGTCCGGGGCAACCTGGAGCGGCAACGGCTGGAGCTGAGAACTATGAACCAATACCCATTGGAAAACCAACACCATCCGACCATCAACCGAGGAGTCACCTGGTAGCGATCTCACCAATATCCCTTCAGCGAAACGACCACGGTGCCCAGCCAACAAGCCGGGCACCGTGGCGCGTCGACGCCAGCCCTCCGTTTGGCCTGGTCGGCCTGGTCGGCCTGGTTGGCGTGGCCGCCGGTGTGGTTCGGCGTAGCGTGTTCGAGGTGAGATCTAGGCCTATGACCACGACGAAGCCGGCGACCCAGGGTGTTGAACCACCACGATCTCGTCGGAACATGCTTGTCGTGGTGGTGGCGGCCGCCATCTTCAGCGCTGGATGTGCCGGCTCCACCAGCCAGGAGGGACTGGCAGATTCAGACGCCACTTCTGAGGGTGAGACCCAAGCTGACGCAGAGTCCACGTCTGAGGGCGAGACCCCGTCTGACCCAACGAGCGACTCCGACACAGTCACCGCTCCAGTCGGATCTGAAGCACCAGTCGGTGCCGAGGGCACGATCGTGCTCAGACTGGAAGACGGTTTCTATCGCCTACCGGCCGACGGTTCGGGGGATCCAACCAGCTTGTCGGCCGCTCTCGATGACATCAGTCCCGGCGATGACGGCTGGATCGCCAGCTCTCGCAACGGCGAGTGGCTGATCATGGACACCGAACGCTTCGGCTGCGAGGACTGGGCTTGCCTCGTGGTTGCTCGCTCCGACCTCACCGAAACCACTATGGTCCAGGCCGCAAACGACCTGGTTCACACCCAGGACTGGGGTGCGATCAGCGATGACGGGACCCTCATCATCTTCACGACCGACGAGGGCCCCAACGACCTAGACCAGGCTGTTCTGCATGCCACCGGTGATGGTTGGTCCGCTCCCGAGATGATCACCGGCTCCTCTCCATACGCCTTCAACGAACGCGGTCGCATCACTCCTGACGGCACCACCGTTGTGTTCGACTGTGGCCCATCACAATACGGCCAGGAAGGCACGGGGGTCTGCCAGATTTCACTCGGCGGTGGGGAGATCGAGCGTCTGGTCGCACCCGAAGATGGGACAGATGCCACCTCGTCGAACGCAGCCCGCGGCGGTGACATCACCCCCGATGGAAGCCTCATCTTCGAGGCTGATTGGGGCGGCACCGAGAGGCTTTGGCAACGGCTCTCTGACGGTACGACGACCATCCACTCGGGTTTCGACAACGACAACTCCCCATGCGTTCTTCCCGACGGTTCGTTGGCCAGCCTGTGGCTCGCTCGGGAAGGAAACACCAACGGCGTCCATGAACTCAAGATTCACGCCGCAGACGCGTCGACCTACGAAGTCCTACTCCCAAACGTTGACGTTGTCGACGGCAGCATCCACTGCAGCGGCTGACGATCCGGACCCGACATCGGGGTTGGTCCGGCACCATTGAACCCGCCCGTGGCAAGATTCTGAGATGCGGGAGATGGTGTTCGAGAACTGCCAAGCAGTGTTTGCGTCCTGGCGGGACCTGACGAGTGACGATTTCGATTTCGATGACCCGAAGGGTTTCTCATCGTTCACGATGGGG
>JAAETH010000467.1 GCA_024228575.1 Actinomycetes bacterium | reverse complement strand
TCGCAGCCCGGCGGCCGCGGCCAGCTCGAAAACGTCGGCGAACAGCTCCGGTGGATTGCCGACCTCAGAGCTGTCGAGCCCGACCCCCAACAGTCGGTCGCGGTACGCGGCCGAGGCGTCGAAAGTGTCGATTGCGGCCTCGGGTGACAGATGGCGCAGGAAACACATGATCAAACCCGTCGACATGTCGAGTCGATCGGCTGCTTCATCGATGGCGCTCAAGAACCCCGGCATGAATACATCGAATCCGACCCCGCGCTCGGTGTGGGTCTGTGGATCGAAGAAGATCTCGGCCCGGCGCACGCCGTCGGCGGCCGCCCGCTCGAGGTAGGCCCAGGTGAGATCGTGGAAGTCGTGCTCGGTGTGCAGCACTGCAGCGCCCTGGTAGTAGATGTCGAGGAACGACTGCAGATCTGTGAACGAGTAGGCCCTGCGAAGTGCCTCGACGTCAGGAAATGGCAACTCGATGCTGTTGCGCTCGGCCAGATCGAACAACAACTCGGGCTCGAGTGTTCCCTCGATGTGGACGTGCAGCTCGGCCTTCGGCAAGCCCTCGATCGAGGCCAGGGATGGACGGCCGGTCATGCTCGGACTCCGGGAGTGTTCGATCTCGTGCCGGGCACGAGGTTGTGGCCAACCCGCACTCGGAACACCTGATACTGCCACCCGTCGCGATCGAGATCGAGTACCTGAGCGTGCTCGATCGACCCGGCCGCGGCGAGGATCTGGCGGTTGCGATCGGGCGAGCGATGATGAAATGGGCGCGGGTTCCCGTGTGCGTCGGTCTCGATCACGTGACGGCCTGCCTCCGATCCCCAGAGGCCGACCATCAATGGGGCGCCATTTCGTAGAACTCGTGCCATCGCAGTCACAGCGTCGACAGCAGCATCGTCGGCAAGGTGCATCAGGGTGCTCATCGACCAGCCGGCATCGAAGGAAGCGTCCTTGAACGGAGGCGCAACGATCGATCCTGGGACGATGGAGAGGCCTTCGCGTGTCCCGAGGACGGCGTTGCCGATCGCGAGGTCAAGGCCCACACAGTCGAAACCGGCCCCAGCGAATGTGCGGACGTCGAGTCCTGGACCTGCGCCGAAGTCGAGGAGTGTCCTGCATCCCTCGGAGACAAGACGATCGATGTAGCCGTCTCGCAGATCGACTCGCAAACCCTTGGGAGATCTCCGCCTGTTCTCCCGAGCCTCGGTCTCATAGAACCTCCGCAGCTGCGCCTGTTCGTCCCCCATCCCCACGACCTTACGCCGTGTCGGACACGACCCGGCCGGCCTCGATCACCCAGCGGCGGGTCGTAGCGAAGTTTGCCGCCATCCGACGGTCGTGGGTGATCAGTATCACGGTTCCGTCGAACCTCGAGAGGGCGGCTTCGAGCTGCTCTATCGCTTCGAGGTCGAGGTGGTTTGTGGGCTCGTCGAGCACGAGGGTGTTCACACCCGTCGCCGCGAACATGCCAAGGGTCGCCCTCGTCACCTCGCCGGGCGACAGCTCCGACGCTGGGCGGTGGGCCCGTTCGAAATCGACCCCGAGCTTCGCGAGCTGGCTGTGGGCGGCCGGCAGATCGAGACCGGCCTGCTCCATGAACGAGTCGAGCAGGGGTCCATCACCAAACGTGTCGCGCCCCTGCTTCATCCACCCCACAGACACCGATCGCCCGGTCCGGCCATTGCCGCTGGCCAGGGGCAACAGTCCGAACAAGGCGCTGAGCAGTGTGGTCTTGCCTCCGCCGTTTGGCCCCTGCACCAGGACACGTTCCCCCTGCGAGAGGTTCAGGTCGATTGGCCCGAGCCGGAACGACCCGCGCTCGACGACGGCTGCCGTCAACTCGCCCACCAGGTCGCCGGAGCGTTCGGTGTTCGGGAAGTCGAGGCGCAGCTCCCATCGGTCCCACGGCTTGTCGACTCGATTGTGTTCGTGCCTGGCGAGAGCACGTTCGGTGGTGCTGGCACCCGCTCCGAGACCCTGGGCACTCGCGATACGAGCGGCCCTGATGTGTTTGTCCGGCTCGTCGCTGCGTTTGGCGGCTCTCTCCCCGGTCTGCGACCACTGCCGCTGGCGGACGGCACGGTCCTTCAGGGTCCGGCGGTGGGTCTCCCAGGCTCCATACTCCTGCTCGGCCTTGTTCCGAATGGCCGTGCGCTCGTCGAGCCATGCTCGATAACCCCCGTCGAAGCGGCTCAGCTCGCGCGAATGGTCATCGAGCTCGACGATCGAGGTGACATATCGCTCGAGGAAATCGCGATCGTGAGAGACGACCACCGTCGCACCCCCGCGACGGCTCAGAGAACTCTCGAGGAGTGAAAGCCCTTCCTGATCGAGATCGTTCGTCGGTTCGTCGAGCAGCAGGACGTCGACCGAACTCAACCCGATAGCCGCCAGCTTGAGCCGGGTTCGTTGTCCTCCGGAAAGGGTTCCGACGGCCTGTACAAGTGCGTCTGGCCCGAGTTGGACCTCGTCTGCAGCTGTCATCGCCCTGGCCTCGAACGTCGCAGGGTCGGCCGAGACAAGGTCGGCGAGTGCAGCATCGTAGAGCTCGGCGGCGCCCGGCGAGCCCGCGGCGACCGCCGCTGTCGCATTCTCGAACCGGTTCGATACAGCGTCGATTCCGGCGTTGACCGCCAACCAGTCAAGGCCGGGAAGGTCGAGTCCCCACTCGATGGTCTGGGGCAGCAGGACGATCGAGGCATCGGGAGGATTGCTCGAGACCTCTCCGTGGCTGGGTTCGAGTTCACCCGCCAGCAGTCGCAGCAGGGTCGACTTGCCCGACCCGTTGGGGCCGATGACGCCGATGCGGTCGGTCGGTGCCACTGTCAAGGTCACCGAGCGAAGGATGACCTGAGGGCCGTAGGCGAACGAGAGACGGTATGTGTGGAGCTGGGCGGACAAGACGGACCCCGGTGAATGAGAACGATCAGAACACGACGGCTGGGCTACGAGTCGAATTCGCGGCCGGCCGTGGGGATCGGGGAAACTCTCAGCTGTTCACACGTGAAACCGTAGCAGGGGCCGAGTCCTGTTCTCCTGCCTATTTCGGCTGAGGGCTTCGATCAGTCGGCGAGGATGGCGGTCGTCACCGCGTCGGGCGCTTCCTCCTGAACGAAGTGGCCGACTCCTTCGAGGCGGGTGACCTCGGCCTCGGGGAAGTAGCCGATGAAGGTCTCGAGCTCCTTCTCGCGAAAGGCGATGTCGTCCATTCCCCAAACCAGCCGCACGGGAAGGTCGGACAGGGCCGACAGGCCTGCCTCGACCTCTCGAAGCCAGTTTGTCGCTCCGATGATCGCTCCCGGAAGCCGTGCGCACGCATCGCGTTTGGCAGGCGTATCGAGAGCGTTTCGGTAGTGATCGTGGATGTCGTTGGTGAGCTTGGTCTTGTCGCCGAAGGCCTTGACCATGACCGACTCGACGAAGAAGTTCCTGCGGCGGATCATCGCCCGGCCGATGGGCCCTCCGACCATCTTCGAGAACCCCTGGTAGTACCAGTCGCGATCGACCGGCCACGCCCACGTGTTGCAGATGACCAGCTTCGAGATGCGCGGCCGTTGTCGTTCTGCGAAGGCAAGCCCTATCGGGCCGCCCCAGTCCTGAACGACCAGGGTGATGTCGTCGAGGTCGAGGTGTTCGACGAGACGTTCGAGGTTCTTCGAGTGGTCAAATGGCCCGATCGTCCGGGTCGCGATATTCGACAGGCCAAAACCCAGATGATCGGGAGCGATCGCTCGCATGGAGCCGCTGACGGCTTCTATCTGGTGTCGGTAGAGGAATGACCAAGCGGGGTTCCCGTGCACCATCAGCACCGGACTCCCCTCCCCCTCGTCGACGTAGGACATGCGACCATCGGCGTGGTCAAGCGTCTTGGGTCGGTACGGGTATGCCTCGCGATCGACCCATCCGGGAACGTCGCCAGCTGCCTCGTTTGCCATCGTGTCGAAACCTCCACGGTGTGATGGTGACGCTGTCAACATTGCGAAGTTATCGATTGGTGTTTACGCTGTCAACATATTGTCTGGCCCGAGTGGAGATCGGTTTGAGCCCATACCACCACGGTGACCTGAAACCAGCGTTGTTGGCAGCAGCCCGGGAGATCCTCGAGACCGATGGAACCGCTGGTCTGGGCCTGCGCCGCATCGCTCGCGACGTAGGGGTCAGTCACGCCGCGCCGTACCGCCACTTCTCGGACCACACGTCGTTGCTCGCCTCGCTGGCTTCGTCTGGGTTCGACGAGCTGGCCGAGACGTTCGTCGCCGCGACGAACGCAGACGTCGAGCACGGCGATGACCTGCTGCGTCTCGGCGGCAGGGCGTACGTCGACTTCGGCGTCGAGAACCCCGCCATGTTCAGCCTGATGTTCTCCCACCACGACGAGGCGCTGTTCGAGCAGCTGCGACCATCGTACGAAGCTGCCTACGCCGTGTTCGTCTGGTTCATCGATTCGGCCATCGCGCGTGGTGGGCTGGCGACCTCCGACGCCCAGACCGCAGCTGCGGCCGCCTGGTCGTCGGTCCATGGTCTTGTCATCCTGATCACCGAGGGCCACCTGCCCGAAACGCCCGACATCGGCGCCGTGATCGAGGTGTGTCTGAGCGGGCTACTCGCCCGCCGTTGAGCCAGTTTCCGACGATCGTTCACGTGTGTCTGGGGAGCTTCCATGCGGCGATCACGCCCGCGGCCGAGAATCCGGCAGAGAGAACAAACACCGGGGCGAAGCTGCCCGCGGCGTCCGCGATGACACCGCCGAGCTGTGGAGCCAGCATCTGGGCGAATCCGAACGCGAGTGTGGCGGCGGAATAGGCGGGGCCATAGTCCTCGTCGGAGGCATGTTGAACGATGTGGGTGGCGATCGAGGCGGGAACGGTCGAGAACATCAGGCCCAGACCAGCGGCGGCGAACCAGATCCAGGGGCTGGAGCCGACCAATACCAGCAATGTGCTCGCTCCGAAGACACCCGAGCCGGTCATCAGCGTCCGCCGAACACCGAACCGGCTGACGAAGAACCCGACGGACAGGCCGCCGACGATCGTCGCAAACCCCATGAGGGAAAACGCCGCAGACGCCGTGCCCGACGAGAGGCCGGAGTCGTCTTCCAGGCGAGCCACGAGGAAGGCGATGGCGAGCAGGTAGGCGAACCCATAGGCCGTGTAGCAGGCGGACAGTGGGGCCCAGCCTTCGACCCGGCGCAGGGCCTGGAATCCGCCGAGGCCACCGCGGGCCGAGACGGTCTCGCCGCGTGACTGGAGAATCACGAGGGCGCCGACCAGCGCCAGCAGGCCGATGACAGCCTCAACTCCGTAGACCTGCTTCCAGGTGTCGGGTTTGGCATCGTCGCGCATCCAAGCGGCCAGCTGGCCCGTGAAGACGATGCCGATGCCGATCCCGGATCCGACGAGTCCGGCGGCGAAGGCCTTGCGGTGAGCGGGTAGTTGTCTGGCGGCGAGGGCGGGTGAAGGGATCCAGATCATGGCGCCACCGAAACCCATCAAGAACAGTGCCACTCCCATGACGCCAGGAACGGGTACCAGCCACATGGTCAAGAGGCCGGTCGTCGACAGGATGAGCCCGCGTCGCAACAGGTTGGTCAGCGAGATCTTGGATGCGAAGAACGCTGCACCAAGGGTGCCCAGCAGGTACGCGGTCACGTTCAACGTGCCCATCAGGCCAGCGACTGTGTTCGATCCGCCGAGCACGTCGTCGCGAGCGTCGGGCAGAACCACCCCCCAGGTGAAGCGGCCAAAGGCCTGGGCGACCGCGGCGCACGCCATGATGGTGATGATCACGACCGCCGCCGAGCGCTCGCGACTCGGGGAGTCCTGTTTCACCCCGCCGTTGTACATCAGGTTGATCTTGGGCACGAATCGAGCCATGCACGAGGTCTTCTGAACAGAACTGCTGTTTCGTAGTGCTGCACGGACGACATACCTCGAAGAAAGGGAAACAAACCCGAGGAGGAGTTCCCATGGCTCGACCACTCAGTTCCCCCTGGCCGACGGCGTACGGCACGGTGTTCTTCGACGATGTGGCATCGGCACCGACGCTGCGTCGCGGGGTCAACGCTGGACGAATCCGCCGCCTGGCCAGCCACATCTACACCGCCGATCTCGAAACGCCCGCGGGCGAGCTCGTCGAGAGGAACATCTGGCAGATCGTCGGGTTCCTGATGCCGGACGGAGTCGTCGTCGACCGCACCGCAAGCTGTGGGGGTGAGGTGGTCGATGGGATCATTGTCGTTTCAACGGACGAACGGAAGTCGCACCTCGACCTGCCCGGGGTGACCGTGCTGGTCCGCCCACTCGAGAGGATGGATGACGACTTCGAGTGGGTCTACGGCCTCCAGATGTCATCGCCTTCGCGCACCATCGTCGACAACATGAAGGTCTCGAGATCGGTGAAGGGTCGTGTGCCCCGCACTCTCACCCAGACCGAAATGCAGTGGTGGGCCAAGGACAATGTCACGCTCTGGGGTGAGGACGCGGATCAGATTGCTCAGAAGGCGATGACGATTGCACAAGGTGACGATGTCGTCGACGCTG
The DNA here is from genome assembly GCA_024228575.1 of Actinomycetes bacterium. GTDB lineage: Bacteria > Actinomycetota > Acidimicrobiia > Acidimicrobiales > Poriferisodalaceae > JAAETH01. The sequence goes on along the minus strand of JAAETH010000467.1, from coordinate 49,746 downwards.
CCGATGTCGCCGCACTCTTCGGTATCGACTTCACCGCCGCCGAGATCCCCGCCGACCATCGTGCCGTGTTGGCGATCGCCGGGGCGGTGCGAAGTCTCGGAGGTGACCCCGACTGGTCGGGGGCGGACGTCCACGTCGGATCGACAGCGGACGAACTGATCGACATGTTGCGAGCGCTTCACACGACCGTGTGTGCTACCGATCCCGGCGCCTGGCGGGGTGGCCCCAACCGGCTTCCGAGCCTCGAGTTCGTCGCCGCCGACGATGTCGAGGTAATGCTGCGGGCCGGGTTCGCGATGACGGCCACAATCCCCGAGGCGCTCGCCCGTTCTGTCGGTGTTCTGTTCGTGGTGCTGCTGGTCGACCCCTTCGCCGATGCGACGGAGGAGGTCGCCCTCTTGCTGATGAACACGGAGCTGAGCGACCTGGGTGGCACTCCGATGATCGTTCCCCGGAACCTGACCGCCGACTATGAAGCGGCCAAGCGCAGGGCGATTCTGAAGGGCGAGGTTGTCGCACTCCACGATGTGTTGAGCACCGCGGCCCGTCGACCGGCTCACGGGGGAGTCACCGCTAGCCTGCACGCATGAGTCAAGCGAGCGACTCGCGCGACCCGGTCCATTCCGACGCGCCGGTTCAAGCCGACCCACTCTCCAGCGTGACCGGGTGGCGGTTCACAAACCCGTTCACCGAGTCGCTTCCCGGCGACGCGAACGAACACAACGGCCGCCGACAGGTTCACGGGGCTGCCTATTCGTTCGTTTCTCCAGCCAAGGTCGATGAACCAAGGCTGGTGGCTCACAGCCGTGAGGTAGCCGAAATGCTCGATCTCGGGTCGGAGGCAGCATCCGACCCGTTGTTCGTCGAGGTCATGGCCGGCAACCACGTTCTCGAGGGCAGTGAACCCTTCGCCATGGCCTACGCCGGCCACCAGTTCGGCAACTGGGCCGGCCAGCTGGGCGACGGGAGAGCCATTTCCCTTGGCGAGGTCTCGACGCACCTCGCGGGCACCCAGATGCTTCAGCTGAAGGGTGCCGGTCCGACCCCATACAGCCGAACCGCGGACGGGCTCGCCGTGCTGCGCTCGTCGATTCGCGAGTTCTTGTGCAGTGAAGCGATGCACCATCTCCGAATCCCGACGACCAGAGCACTGAGCCTCGTCACCACCGGCGAGTATGTGGCTCGCGACATGTTCTACGACGGGAATGTGCAGATGGAGCCAGGCGCCATCGTGTGTCGTGTCTCCCCCACATTCGTGCGGTTCGGAAGCTTCGAGTTGCCCGCGTCGCGCCACGACGTCGGACTGCTTCGCAAGATCGCCGTCCACACCATCACACAGCACTTTCCCCACCTGCTCGACGGGTCGGGTTCGGCCTCTCCCGCCCAGATCGGTCCGGATCAGTACCTCGCCTGGTTCGTCGAGGTCCGCGACCGCACGGCACGGCTGATGGCCGAGTGGATGCGTGTCGGTTTTGTTCATGGCGTCATGAACACCGACAACATGTCGATTCTCGGCGAGACCATCGACTATGGGCCATACGGTTGGATCGACGACTTCGATCCGAACTGGACACCGAACACGACCGACTTCTCGCACAGGCGCTATCGCTTCGCCCAGCAACCCCAGGTCGCCCATTGGAATCTGATGCAGTTCGCCAACGCGATCTTCCCACTCGTCGACGATGTCGAGCGTGTCACCGCCGCTCTCGACGGATATGTCGACGTCTACCAATCACATTGGCGATCGGCCGTCCAAGCCAAGCTCGGTCTGGGCGAGGAGCTCCCCGGCGACGCCGAGCTGGCCGACACCTGCTTCTCCTTGCTGCAGCGCGTCGAGACCGACATGACGATCTTCTTCCGCGCCCTTGGCAGTGCCGCTCTCGACGCTGCGATCGGCGAGTCCCGAGCCATTGCCGACGTCATGGGGCCTGCGATCTATCGGCCAGAGGAGTGGTCGCGCGACGATGTCGAAGCGACCGTCTCTTGGATTGAGCTCTGGCACGAACGGGTGTCATCGACGGGTCGAGAGCCAGCAGAACGAAGGGCCTCGATGAACGCCTCGAACCCGAAGTTCGTGCTACGCAACCACCTTGCACAGGTGGCGATCGACAAGGCGCACGAGGGCGATTTCAGCGAGGTGGAGCGGCTTCTCGAGCTGGTACGACACCCCTATGACGAGCAGCCCGGCATGGACGAGTACGCCTCCAAGCGACCCGAGTGGGCCCGCACAAGGGCTGGCTGCTCCACACTCTCGTGCTCCAGCTGAGGTGCTGCTGAGAATTGTGGGGTCAGCCACCCAGGGGCCAGAACCGAAACGACACCGTCCCGACGACGAGGTCGAGAGGCACGAGGCCCATCGTCTCGATCGCCTGATGACGCCGGTCGTCGGCGAGGACGAACACGGAGCCATCCGGGACGCTGAACGGGTCGATCGGCGGACCGGGGTCGTCGCCCAGAAGGTAGGGCTCTGCAACCGGAACACCGTTCAACAACAGCCCACCCTCACCGACCTGAACCAGGTCTGCACCTGCAGCAACGACCCTACCGATCGAGATCGTGTCGGCCCCAGGACGTTCGAAAACGATCAGCTCGCCCAGATCGACAGTCGAGCGAGTGTTGACCATGATGTGGTCACCCTTGGAGATCTTCTCGCGGTTTGCGTCGTCTGGCACCGTGACCATGTCGAACACGACGAAGGTCACACCCACAAAAATCGCGGCCAGGACAACAAGCGACAACACGACAGGCAACATCCAAGGCTTGGCTCGCGACCAGCGACTCGTGAAGGGCCGGTCGATCAGCGGTTGCATGTACCCAGTGTGTCAAATCGTGCTGCCTCGGGCTCAGTTGATGCCGGTGGAACAGCGTTCCGGCGCGACGCTGAATAGTGCTCCTCGTTCGGTAGAGTTCGAGCGGGCTTTCGCCGCCGGTGGAAGTGTTTCTCGGGGTGAAAGGTTCGAAGCTCCATGCAGGTCGACTTCTACATCGATCCGATATGACCGTGGTGCTGGGTGACGGCCCGTTGGGTCGTCGATGAAGTTGCTCCCGAGCGCGAGCTCGAGATCAACTGGAAGTCGATCAGCCTCTACTTCAAGAACGAGATCGACGACACCGACTCGCCTGTCTACAAGACACACCAGCTGCTGCGGGTGTTCGAGGCCATCAAGGCTGCGGAAGGAAACGAGGCGGCCCAGGCGTTCTATTGGGAGTGTGGCCGCCAGATCCACCACGATGGCCGACGCGACGATCTGACAACGGAGGATCTTCTCGAGGCAGCAGGGCTCGACGTGGCCTACGCCTCGGCGATGGACGACGCCGCGACGTGGGATCCCGTCATCGAGGACGCGATGAACGAGGGGCTCGCCCTCGCGGGCGACGACATCGGCACACCGATCATCACCTTCGACAACTCGCTCGGCGAGCGCGTTGGCTATTTCGGGCCCGTCATAACCCGCGTACCCGACACCCAATCATCCCTCGATCTGTGGGATGGTCTGATTATGATCAGCACCGTCCCCGGATTCTGGGAGCTGAAGCGAACTCGCACCGAACGGCCCGACTTCGGACCTCGACCCTGATCAAACCAAATCCGCACCAGGAGGGGCCGCAACTGTCATGGCCTGGTCGATCGAACCAAACCACGAAGGCACGCTGCGTTCGCGCGCGTTCGACATCGAGGCCGATCAGCCCGACATCGCGGTCGATGCAGCACAACCCGACGCCATCGATCCGGTCGAAGAGGCCGCGGCCTCCAACGGCCGGTCGATCACCACCATCGTTCGCAATGTCCTCGTCCTGGTCGGCGGCCTCGGGGCCTATCTCGGCGTTCGTGCCGTCACAGCAGGATCTGCCACCTCGGCCGCACGCAATGCGGGCCGACTGCTCGAATTCGAGCGTGCTCTCGGGTTCGAGTGGGAGGCCGACATCCAGCAGGTGGCACTCGACTACGAGTGGGTGGTCTCGGTCGCAAACTGGATCTACTCGTTTGCCTACTGGCCCGTCATCATCGCCACCCTCTTGTACACATGGCTCAGCCACAGGGCACTCTTCCGGCGCTACCGCAACGCCCTGTTCGCGTCCGGCCTCGTCGGTCTTGTGGTCTTCGCGATGTTTCCTGTCGCCCCGCCGCGGTTCCTGTCGGGATATGTCGACACGGTCAACGAGGCGGCCAGGCACAACTACATCGCGCACCCCAGCTGGCTCATCAACGAGAACGCGGCCTTGCCGAGTTTCCACGTCGGTTGGATGGCGCTCAGTGCGGTGCTCTTGTTCCCCCTTCTGCGGAGTCATCTGGCCAAGGTATTGTTGGTTCTTCCAGCGGTTCTGATGGCTGCGGTCGTCGTCATCACAGGCAACCACTACCTCGTCGACGTTGTGCTCGGGGTAGCGATCTCGCTGTCGGCACTGGGTCTGATCGTGTGGCGCGAACGGGCCACACGAATAGCTCGCTGAGTCGGCGCCCTTGTATGCGTCTCGAGTGGGGAATCATCGGGTGGCTCCGGCCCGTCCTGGGGTTCTAACCTGACAGGTTGCCCGTCTCTGGGCCAACCATTGCCCCACTCCAACGATCCCCAAAGAAGGAAGTGCCATGCGCCCCCCGAAGGACTTCTTCCTCCCACTCGCCCTAGGTGCTCCCGAGCCGCTTCGCGAGGTTCCCGTCCGCCCCTCGAGGATGATCCACTTCTTCCCGGCATCAAACGAGAAGGTGGTCTCCAAACTCCCAGATCTCGCACCAAAGGTCGACATATTGCTGGCGAACCTCGAGGATGGTGTGCCCGCCGGCGACAAGGAAGCCGCCAGGGCCGGCATGGTCCATGTGGCGCGCACCCTCGACAAGGGCGAAACCCAGCTCTGGACCCGCGTCAACAGTCTCGACTCGCCGTGGTGCCTCGACGACATGGTCGCGGCGGTGGTCGAGGCCGAAGGTGGCATCGACGTCATCATGGTTCCAAAGGTCGAGGGTCCCGAAGACATTCACTACGTCGATCGCCTTGTCGCCCAGCTCGAAGCACGGGCCGGACTCGATCGTCCGATCGGTATTCACGCCATTCTCGAGACGGCTCGCGGCGTCGCAAATGTCGAAGAGATCTGTGGTGCTTCCCCCCGGATGCAGGGACTGTCGCTCGGCCCAGCCGACCTCGCGGCGAACCGGCGCATGAAGACCACCAGAGTCGGTGGTGGCCACCCGGGATATCTCGTCAGGGCCGATCCCGGAGAAGATGCCGACGCTCCTCGCCTCACGGCACAACAGGACCTATGGCACTACACGCTCGCTCGTATGGTCGATGCGTGTGTCGCCCACGGCATCTTGGCGTTCTACGGCCCTTTCGGCGACATCGCCGACGGCGTTGCGTGCGAGGATCAGTTCCGCAACGCATACCTGCTCGGCTGCGTTGGGGCCTGGAGCCTTCACCCGAGCCAGATCGACATCGCCAAGCGGGTCTTCTCACCGGACCTGGCCGAGGTCGAACACGCCCGGAGGGTCATCGAGGCGATGGGTGACGGCACGGGCGCCCTCATGCTCGACGGCAAGATGGAGGACGATGCGTCGGTCAAGCAGTGCCACGTCGTCATGGGCCTGGCCCGCCAGCTGTCTGAGCGAGACCCCGAGCTCGCCGCCCTCTACGGCTTCACCGCCTGATCAATCCGCCCCTCACACAACGACGAGGAAGAGTCACCCATGAAGGTCCGACGTTCCGTTCTGTACATGCCGGCAGCCAACTCGCGAGCTCTCGAGAAGGCCGCCGGACTCGATGCCGACGCCCTCATCTTCGATCTCGAAGATGCAGTCGCCCCCGATTCGAAGCCGATAGCACGCGAGCAGGCGGTCGCAGCTGTTCGCTCGGGCTCCTACGGCCACCGCGAGCTGACCATTCGGTGCAATGGTCTCGACACTCCGTGGGGAACCGACGACGTCGCAGCTGCCAGTGCAGCCGGACCCTCAGCCATCGTCATCCCGAAAGTGGCCTCGGCCGCACACGTCGACGAGATCACCGCGGTGATGGACCGCGCTGCGGCGTCGAGCAACGTCAAGGTCTGGGCGATGATCGAAACACCGGACGGCATCGTCAACGCGGATGAGATCGCGGCCCACCCCCGGGTCGATTGTTTTGTGATGGGCACCAACGACATGGCCAAGGAGCTGCGAGCCCAGCTGATACCGGGACGGGTCCCTCTGGTCCCCCACCTTGCCTCCGCACTACTGGCAGCCCGCCGTCATGGCATCAGCGCACTCGACGGTGTGTTCAACGATGTCAAGGACGCAGTTGGATTCGAGGACGAGTGTGTTCAGGGATGGCAGATGGGTTTCGACGGCAAGACCCTCATCCATCCCGCCCAGCTCGAACCGTGCAACCGGGTGTGGTCGCCGACCGCGGACGATGTCGGCTATGCCCGTCGCGTCATCGAGGCGTTCACCGAGGCCCAGGCCGAGGGCCGTGGTGTGTGCACGGTCGACGGCCGCATGATCGAGAACCTGCACGTCGACAATGCCCGCCTGGTCCTGGCGGTCCACGATGTGATCGCAGCCCGAACCTGACCTAGGCCGGGTCACGCGACGGCAAACGTCCAGATGAACTCGGCGCTTTCGTTGCCGGCCTGGTCGTATGAGATCACGTACATCTTGTAGCTGCCGGCTGGCAGGTTCTGCTGATACGACCAGCCGCTCAGCTGTGTCCCTTGGTTGCTCGGGATTGCCTCGAGCCGGGTCCACGAACCCCACGTGCCGTCGGGTTGCAGCCACTGCTTGGAGACCCGATCTCGCAGGGCGAACTCGACCTGGACCACAGACGTGTTGTCCGTTGCGGTTCCTGCGAGGTCGACCATTCCGACCGGAACCTGTTGATCGAGTGTCGGAGATGTCACGGTCACCGTGGGCACCTCGTCGTCGGCGCCGACCACAAACTTGGCGGTGGTTTCCGAAGCCGCTACACCTTCGGCGTCGATGACTGTCACGAACAACTTGTACGAACCAGCCGCAAGGGCGCTGCTGAATGTCCAATCGGTGCTCGCTGCGCCCGGCGTGGCGAGGGTTGCCTCGTGGTCCTGCCACGACCCGAACGAGCCGTCGGAGTGCAGCCACAGGTCCGTGCTGCGATCGCGAACCGACACCTTGACCGCCCCCACCTCAACAGCGTCGGTTGCGGTTCCCACGGCGTTCAGACTCGACCCGGCGATGAGCTCGTCGTCCTGGGGGGAGCTGATCGTGACAGACGCAGGTGTGGCACCGCCACCCACCACCTCGAACTTGACCGTCATCAGGTCGTGGGAGTTCCCGGCGGCGTCGACGGCTCGAACCGAGGCCTTGTAGCGGCCTGGAACGGCCGCGGCGATGTCGAACGTCCAATCCGTGCTCGTGGCTCCTGGCCCGGCCATGGTCGCAAACTGCTGCTGCCAGCTCCCCCAGGAGCCGTCGAAGCGTAGCCAGCTGCTCGTGTCGCGGTTCTGAACCTCGACAAGGATCCCGTCGACCGACTGGTTGTCGCTCGCGGTGCCAACCAGACGGATGGGAGCCTGTACCTCGCCTCCATCCGCGGGCGAGTCGAAGGTGGCGGATGGAGGTGTTGCGTCTGGACCTCCGATGCCCGTGTCGAGATAGACCGAGACCTCGGACAAGAACAGCTGGCCGGTCCCGTCGAGCTGGACCCTGACATACCTTGCGTCGGTCCACGAGTCGACCGAGGTCATGCGGTCCTGCGACCCGGCGAGGAACGTCGACACCACGTTGGGGTCTTGCGACAGGATCGCTGGGTTGTCGCTTGCGAAAGGCTGCTCGCTTGTGAAGACCCACACATCGGAGAATTCGCTCAAGCAGCAGTCGCTGCGGGTCCACAACGAGATGGTCGAGACCGGCTTCACCTCACCGAGGTCGACGCTCCACCACGGCTGGGCCTCGGAGTTGGTCGCGGCGATCGTGTGGCTGAAGAGATGTCTGTCGCGATTGCCGTCGATGGCTCTTTCGGGCTCGTGGCCACCCCAACTCGACGAGTGGGTCGCCGTTCCCGACAGGGCGAGATCCTCGCGGGCTTCTGCGATGTCGAACAGAGCGGACCGTCCGGTCCTGACGTCGGCCGTCCACGTCTGGTCACCACCGACCAGCATGCCAGCAGGGACGATCTCGATGCTACGAATCCCGTTGCGAGCGTCGGAGTCCGGCGCGTACTTGATGGCCTTGCCGGTCGTGGGGTCGAGTGCGGCAAACGTGTCGCGGTAGACCTCCGTCGGGTCATTTCGAGTCTTGTTCGGGCAACTCCCCGAGGGCGGGTTGCCCCACGGTTCTGGGGTCGTCGGGCCCTCGGTCCAGCAGAAATGACCACCGATGTAGACGGCGTTGTCGTCGATAGCGACGGCAAATGTGGAGTCGTGGTTTCGTGTCACCCAGAGAGGGTCGGTATCGGGTCCCCCAGTAACGGGGAAGGCGACCGCAGTGTCGCGCCAGGGCGGACTATCACCCCAACCCCCTCCGACGACGAGGTAGGTGCCGTCGGGGGAAACCTCGCCGTCGACGATGGAGATGACCGTGGTGGAGTCCCAGAAGTCGGTTCGCCACGGCAGCAGAGCGGGTGTTGCAGCGATGTCGATCATCGCTATCCCTCGATGATCGAGACCGTCGACGAACTTGCCGCGATGCATCACGACAAGCGTCTGATCGTCTGGCGTGGTGCCCAATCGTTGCCCGATCGCTCCGTCGACCTGGCCGATGTAGGTCGTCAGCGGGAAGTCGAAGTCGGTTCTGACGGCACCGGTGGTCGCATCAACAGCGGCGAGCCCGAGACGTTCGACGCTGTTCACCTGGGTGAATCCACCCGTCAGGAACAGGGTGTCACCGACCAACACCAGGTCCTTGACCTGGCCGTCGGTGTGGGCGACGAACTCGGTGATGACCGTGCCAGCGTCGAGATCGATCTTGGCCAGCTTCTGCCTGGTCGTGCCACCGATATCGGTGAACCTGCCACCGACGAACACAGCATCGTCCTCTGACGCTGGGATCACCACGCTGACCCGGTTGTCGAGGGTGAACTGGTTGGGATCGAGGTCGCCCGAGTTGACGTCGTAGACATAGAGGTACGCCTGAGAGATGGCCGTCTTACCCTCGTCGGGTTCAAGCGAGGTGAACGTTCCTCCGACGACGATGCGGTCGCCCCTTTGGGTTCCCGCATAGGCGCGCCCATCGGTGGCGACGGGAGTGTCGGTGCGAACGTCGGCGTTTTGGAGGCTCTGTGCGCCGTTCGCGCCAGAGCCCGATTGGCCGACGGCGATGAGTCCCACCGCGGCTAGAGCGGTGAGGACAACACCCACCCTGATCATGCGTTTCACCGACTTGTGGTCCACGGGGTCATACCTTGCTGGTCGAGGGTGTGTTGCTAGAGACTGTGCTGTCGATCCAGCCGGCTTCTGAAGGAGAGCCAGTATCTGTCGGTAGCGCACAGAGCGTGGGTATGTGAATCCTGTTTGTGACGAAACACCCACCTGACGTGATGGACTCGCCACTTTCAGTCCCTGTCGGACAAACCCCCTTCGGAATCGAGGGTTCGGTACCTTCAGCATCTGTGGCCAGGACACAAACACCTCGATGGAAGACCTCTGGCATCCTCGCCGGCAGCGTCGACGATTTCCGCCGGCGACATCCGTCGTCATATCCCGAGGTCGCGGCGACCAGGGATCTGGTCGTGTGGCACAACGCGAGTGGCAGGCGCGGCCATGTCATCTCGGTCTCGTCGTCAGCGGTCAAGCTGAGGCTTGCCGACGGACGGATCAGCACTCACCGCCGACTTCCCGGAGCCTTCCGGATCGACGGACGCAACGTATCGCTTGTCCAACCCAAGATCGCCCCCGTGGCGCCGGCAACAACACGCTCGGGATCGGTCAGCGCTCCGACGGTCAAGGCCAAGGTCGCTCGGGCCGCGCGCATCTGGGTCGAAGGCGTACACGACGCCGAGCTGATCGAGAAGATCTGGGGCGACGACCTGCGCCATGTAGGTGTTGTGGTCGAGCCCATGCATGGAGCCGACGATCTGGCGGCGATGATTGCCGAGTTCCAGCCAGGACACACCCGTCGGCTCGGAGTTCTCCTCGACCACATGATCGAAGGCACCAAGGAGGCACGAATCGCCGCCGCGGTCGATCAGTCGCACGTGCTGGTGCTCGGCCACCCATTCGTCGATGTGTGGGAGGCCGTCAAGCCCCAGGTCGTCGGCATCGAGGCGTGGCCGCGGGTGCCCATGGGCACCGACTGGAAGACGGGAATCTGCGATGCACTGGGCGTCGGTGAGCCACCCGCATTCTGGCGACGTGTCGTCGGCCAGGTCGAATCGTTCACCGATCTCGATGTCAGCCTCATCAATTCGGTCGAGCGCCTCATCGATTTTGTCACCGAATAGTCGCCTGCTCCCGAAGCGAATCGCGACTAGACACTGTGGCGATGAGGAATCGTGGATACCTGCGGCTGGTCGGCGCCAGCACCATTTCCAATCTTGGCGACGGCATCGGAATCATCGCCTACCCGTGGCTCGCTTCGGGTGTCACCAGGAACGCAACACTCATCGCACTCGTAGCGGCGGCCCAGCGGCTTCCCTGGCTCTTGTTCTCCCTCCCGGCGGGTGTCATCACCGATAGGGTCGACAGGCGACGTCTGATGGTCTCGATGGACTCTGTGCGCGCTGCCCTGACCCTCGGTGTCGCAGCGTTTGTTGCTTGGAAGTCCAGTGGGTTGCCCGGACCGGCCGAACTCGAATCGGTGTCGGGGACCAATGTGTCCATGTACGTCGTCGTGCTCGTCGCAACCCTGCTTCTCGGATGTGCCGAAGTACTGCGCGACAACGCCAGCCAGACGTTCTTGCCCGCCGTCGTCGACAAGGACGATCTCGAGAAGGCCAACGGCCGCCTTTGGAGCGCCGAGCTGGTCGCCAACAGCTTCGCAGGGCCGCCACTCGGCAGCCTCTTGATCGGTGTCGCATTCGCCCTGCCCTTCTTCGTCGATGCGGCGACGTTCGCCGTCGCGGCCGGGATAGTGGCGTCGATCCCCGGCGACTTCACACCCCAGACCAATGACGATCGTGCACCCTGGCGAGACGAATTGAAGGAAGGTCTGAGGTGGTTGTGGAGCCACGAACTGTTGCGCCCACTGGCGATCACTCTCGGCGTGTTGAACATGCTCGGCATGATTCCCTTCGCGACCTTGGTGTTGTTCGGCCAGGAGGTGCTCGACACATCGGCGACCGAGTTCGCCCTTCTCGGCACCGGCGCAGCGGTCGGTGGGGTCATAGGCGGATTTGTCGCGTCACCCGTGGCCAAACGTGTGGGTGAGGGTCCGTTGCTGCTCGTGACCCTGATCGGAGGCGGAGCGATCAATATCGTCATCGGACTGCAGTCGAACTGGATGGTCGTGTGGTTCTTCTTCGGTCTGGCCGTGATCCTCGGGGTTGTCTGGAACGTCATCACCGTGTCGCTGCGCCAGACTGTGATCCCAGACGGCCTGCTGGGCAGGGTCAACTCGGTCTACCGGTTCTTCGGATGGGGTATGATGCCGCTCGGGTCACTACTCGGTGGTCTTGTGGTCGCATTCGGAGACGGGACTACTTCGCGCGAGACGGCGCTGCGTCTACCGTGGCTGCTGTCGGGTTTGTTGCACATAGTCCTGCTGTTGTACGCGGCCCCACGGCTGACGTCTGCAAAGGTTGCCGCTGCACGCGAACAAGCAGCCACTGCCCCGAACTGACTTCCGGCCCTAGACAACGATCCACGCCCAGGGCGACGCTCGCCGGGAAGGGCAGGGATAGGAGCCCCCGATGAGCGATACACCGGTCGGACCACCACCCGAGTCGCGGCCGCCTTCGGGACCACCACCGGGCCCGCCTCCACAACAGACTCCGGCTTGGGACCCGCCAACCGGGCCGCCCATGACGCCTCCGACGCAACCACCTTCGGCCGGCGGCCCGACAGGACCACCTCCGGCGGAGGCTCCTGAACCCGGGTCGACGATGACGCCGTCACCGGGCAACATCAACACCTGGCGCTGGGTCGCTGGCGTCGTCGCTGCGATGGTGCTGCTCGGAGCTGCCTACACGATGGGGCGTTCAGGCGGGGGCGAGACCGAGACGTCGGCCACCACCTCGGTGGTGGCCGGTGGCTCAGCGAGTACAACTTCTGCTCCACCGACCACCGCCGCAGACACCGCACCACCCACGACCACCACGCCGCCCGAAGCGTGCACGACGACGACCTCAGAGGTCACGACAACCACTTTCGCAACGACCACCACTGAGGCCACGACAACCACCCAAGCCACCACAACAACCCAACCACCCGACGTCGACATCACCGCCTCGGGTTCGGTGACAGCGAGTTCGCGCCGTTGTGGCAATTGGGATGCCAGGTTCGCTGTCGACGGCGACGCGACCACCTCGTGGGCCTCGTACAGCAACAGTGATGCCGCCTCGACCCTCAGGTGGGCGGCTGTAGCCGACTACCCGATAGCGGCGATCGAGATCGTTTCGAACGCAGCACACTACGACTCTGGGTTCCGAACCGCACATGGCTTCGAGACCGTCCTCGTGCAGGTGCTCGATGGCTCCGGGGTTTCGGTCTGGGAGGCCGTTGTCGGACTGGAGGGATCGCCAGATCCCGATGTGACCGTCGAACCCGACATCGTTGGCCGAACGATCGTCCTGACGTTCACGGGGCAGGAGAACTCCTCGACGGGAGGATTCGCCGAGCTACGGGTCCTGGCAGCGGGCTGAGGGGCGGCGGGCATGGAGGACGGTGTCGGCGACACCGGTTGGCAGCCGACTCACATGGCGCCCGCTGGAGGTCTTGCGGCCTGGCCATATCCGGATCCGGCGGTTCCTCCGACCCTGACCCTTCCCGGCGGAACCCAGCTCCGGGTCCTGGCCGAAACGACCGGCTGGGCAAATGTTGTCGCCCGCGACGGCTGGGAGGGTTGGGTCGACGCATCGCTGTTGATCGAACCCGAACACTCGGCTGCATCGTCATCCGACGCCGTCGGTGCACCGGTTGGCGCCGATGTACCAGTTACCGACAAGGTGGCAGGCTTCCTCGGCGGACTGGAGAAGCCGGGCATGGGAGCGCTGTTGGGCCTTCTCGCGGTCGTCTCGACCATCCTGATGTCGGTGGTGTTGTGGCCGGTCCTCAAGTTGCCCGGCGATCTCATCAGCGGCGTCCTGCCCGAAGGTGATTGCACGCGTGAGACGCCCAAGACCTGGGGCATGTACGTCTGCAGCGCCAAGATCGGATTCCTGCAGGCTCTTGGCGGAATCATCAGCCTCGTCGTGGTCATCGCTCTTCGCAGACCCATCCAGAGCCAGCTCCGCAAGATCCTCCCCAAGGGGGGGAGTTCGCTTGCCATACCACTGCTGACCACCGTGTTGTTCGGGGTTTTCTACGCCTCGACCCATGCTGATACCTCCAGCGAGTCCGGGCTTGTCTCCCAGCGAATGTTCCCTGCTGTCATCGGCCTGCTCACGTTTGCGGGCATGCGGTTCGGGCCTGCTCTGGCGAGGCGTTTCGGTGGAGCGATCGGGAAGCGAAACCGTATTCCCGGTGTCTTCAGAGGGCTCTTGGCCGTCGGATTGCCGATGATCCTCGCCTACGTATCGATGAACCAGGAGCGTGTTTCGGACACCGCTCGCAAGGAACAGCTCGTCGTGTTGGCCACGATGTTGTTCGGTTATGTTGCCTTCCTTCCCATGAACGGTGACATCACCTCGGTGACAAATCGCCTGTTCTCCGCGCTTCGAAGGTGGATCTCGAGGCTCCGGCGAGAACGGTCGTCCGAACCACCTCCCGACAACACTCGCCCGCCACAGAACCCGCCGCCGGGCAACCCGCCGAGCTGGAGCAGTCCGTCGTGACCAGGCCTGATGAGCAACGGCGAACCGAACATCTGCCTGTGCACGAGCTCGTGGTGTTGGTCGCTTTGGCTTCCACGTCTGGTGTCGCCTTGGCGGCCCACATCTTGTGGGATCTCTCCATGACATGGCTAGCCGGGTTCGTGGTGCTGCCCGCAAGCGCCTTCCTGGTCATCGTCGCCTTCCTCGGCCAGGGAAGGACCGACCGGGCCCGCATCTTCTCGAATCGCATCGTCGCCGGCGCATTGTTCGGCCTGATCGCGACCGTCGCCTACGACACATCGAGGCCACTGCTCGTCGAGATCTTCGGACTCGATTTCAACCCCTACCGGGCTCATCCGATCTTCGGCAGCATCATCACCGGCAAACCCGAGACCGACGACCTCGCGGTGGGAGTTGGGTGGGCCTATCACTTCTGGAACGGCATCAGCTTCGGTATGATGCTGGCGCTCATCCTGCCGCGGGCGAAATGGTGGCAGGGGCTCATATGGGCCGAGACCCTCCAATTCTTCATGATGATGTTGTATCCGCGGTTCCTCGAAGTTCGCCTCGACGATCCTGCGTTTCTTGCGACGGGTCTGGTCGGACACGGCTTGTACGGCATCGTGCTCGGCCATCTGCTGCATCGATACGGACCCACCGCCAACAGGGCGATCTCCTGGGGGCGGCGATGACGCGTCTCGCCCGCCGGATCACCACGGCCATGATCCTGGGCATCGTTCTTGTGCCGGTGGTCAGCTGGGCCGACTCGGCGGCCGCCCACGACTGTTCGTCGCCAGCCGACTGTGAGGAGACCGGTGGCTACAACGGCATCATCGCCGTCGTGGGTGGAGGGGCAGCTGTGGCCGCCGCAGCAGCAGCCGCCGTGGCCGCAACCCCAGCGGGCGAGGAGACCGACCTCGCTATCGTGCAGGTCAGCTCGAACCTCATCGAGGTCGAACCCGACAAACCCGCCGAGTTCACCTTGACAGGCTGGCACGTGGGCGCCGAGGGCAAAACAACCCAGGTGGCGATGCCGTTCAACATCACCGTTCCCCCCGATTCGGGCCTCCTCGTGGTTCCCCTCACCGGAACCGGAACCCTGGTGGTGACCGTCAGTGTGGAAGAGCTCGGCGAGATCACCGAGTTCGACCTGATCGTGCAGGGTTCGTGGAAGAACGGGACTGCGTCGGAGACGGTTCACGTCATCGTCGGTGGAGAATATGGGCTGAGGTTGTTCTGACCATGGTCAAGTACGAGATCCCGATCCGGTACGGCGAGGACCCCCAGCCGATCGACGTGAAGGTCCGGCTGACCTTCAAGGGCCGAGACGCCGACGAGCCGATCGAGGTCCAGTCGATCGAGGGCGACGAGACCGGACTGCTGAAGTTCACAAAGGACGAAGAGCAGTCGACCACCGAGATCGCTGTCTACAAGTCCGAGCTCGGCGACCGGATGCTCGAGGACAACGCCACGTTCTGGCAATACGCGATGCAACCCATCGGCTTCACCGTGACCGCGAAGCCCGCGAAGGGATCCTCACAAGCTGGCTCGGATCAGTCGATCGTTATCAAGGATTCGGTCACTCTCGCCCTCCCGCCCCACGAGATCAAGTGGTCCGACATGCGGATACTTCCCGCTCCCGAGAACCCACCGGTCATCGATCTGTACGCCGACGGCAAGGACGAGTTCCAGCTGCGCAACGTGTTGGAGACCTGGCTGCCCACCAGCCCCAAGGGGCCACCGACGGCGTTCTCGACCCCCTACTGGGACGCCTCGACCAAGCGGGGCTACGACCCTGAGGTCGTTTCCTTCAGCCACTGGACCGGCCCACGGTTCGATCCCGGGATCTTCGGGCCTCACGACGACGACAAACCCTGGGACGTGGCCCAGCCCGGTTCTGGCAACAACCGCGAGCTGAATCGGTGGCAGTCGAAGAAGGCACTCCCTTCGAAGCAGTTCCCGAAACACACACTGCCCTTCACCGATTGGGTTCGGGTCAAGGCCTGGGGAGTCGATCGGATCTCCGGCCGCCGGATCAACGCTCTCGACCTGCGGGGTGACGAGGGCTTCCTTCTCACCCAGCACGTCGAAGTCAGGCTTCGGCCACCGCCGATCCGCACCGAGATCCTCCGTCCTGGCAGGCCCGTTCCCGCCGATGGCCAGCCCCACGAACTCGAGCTCCAGTTCATCGACACCAAGACGAACGAGCCCGTAAAGGAGGGTGAGATCACCTGGGAGCTGGAAACGGGCGGTGGTTTCCCGGGGGGAAGTGTCGAACCCGATGGGGTCGAGTTGACCGAAGGCGACGGCGGCAGAACCACTCTCAACTGGAGTCCACCCGACCTCGAGTACCGCCCCGGAGCGCGCTACGACCAGACACTCAAGATCTACAGAGGCCGCGGCGAGAACCGTCTCACCGAGTCACCCATCACGCTGTGGTGCAACCCTGCGCTCGATCTGACCGTGAGCGGCGACAAGGTCGGTACACATTGGCGATCCTACGATCACGCGCTCGTCGCTGCTGGCGAATCTCCTGCGGCGATCTCGGTACACCTCGGGGCCAGGTTCAACGACTTGTGGAAGCGCCTTCCCGTCGAGGCCGACGCCTTCGAGGCGATGCCGGACATCATGGTCACCAGCGGCGGCAACAAGGTGTCGGTCGCAGCGGAGGAGCGCACCGACGACCAGGGGCGTGTCGAGATCGAGCTCCCCGAGATAGCGAAGGCTTGGCAGGCCAGGACCGACGGTGGCGAAACGAGGCCGCTGCTGACCCTCCAGAAGTGGACCGAGGAACCCGGTTCGATCGAGGACATCTGCGCGGCCAACACGCTCGGCCGCCTGGTCGGCGTCACGCGCGGCAAGGGTGCCCCGGCTCTCAGGCGAATGGTCGAGGCTCCGACATGGTCGAGCATCCACGAGTCCGGCCAGGTGCAGGCCACCCATCTCGCCGAGTGGCCGGCAGCCGACTCCTGCGACGAGGCAAAGGCCATTCACGGGACGAAGGTGCTGACCGCTGCCCTGCAGGGAGCCGTCGTTGTCGACGCAGTGCAGGAGAAACTTGTCGACCGGGGCATCGAGTCGTTCGGAAGTGCGGCTTGGAGTTTCCTCGACTTCATCATCTCGAAGGTCAAGTGGGCGAAGGCTCTGGAAAAGATCCCCGGCATCGGACCACATCTGAAGCGCGCCTGGTATTTCGCGTACCGCAACTTCATGGAGATATCCCGAAACCTGATCGACAGGCTCGCTCATGAGCTCAGGCGCCAGATTCTGCCGATTCTGGGCAAGGCGGCCGACGGGGTGGTCGGCAATGTCTTCAAGTGGATTGCCCAAACCCTCGACGACATTCTCCTCGGCGGCGCCAACACCACCGCGTTGACCGAGGTTTCACTGAAGAATCAGCTGCGCGAAGTGCTCGCGGGGCTCTCCGATTCCGTCGATGGCACCGTGGCCCACACCGTGGGTGCCGTCTCGTCTGGGTCGTTCGCCAACGACCAAGGAAGGCTTGCGACCTACTTGGCGCAGATCGAAGCCCTCGAGAAGTACGGCGAGAAACCCGCGTTGGGATTCAACCTTGTCGCGCTCCAGTCGTATCTCAAGGCCTTTGGTGACGCCATGTCCAACATGTTCCTGGCCGGACTGGGCCTGATCGTGATCGGCGGAGCGGCGTCGCTGACGGTGGCCGGCGCACCCGCGGGTGTAGCGGCGATTGGGATCGGTGTCAGCATGATGTCGACGTCCGCGGCCACCGGTACCGCCGTGGCGGTCGCCGGGGCATTCATTCACACATCGGCCATGGTCAGCCTGTTCGGCATCGCAGCCCAGGTCGGCGAGATCTACGAGCGCATCACACGCGAGATGGTCGGATCAGGGCCATGACCACAAGCCGAATCGTCGATCCTTCCATCCAGTTGGCGGCGTTCACGTCACTCGCGACCCTGTTGGCGGGTGCCGCGGACGCCCGGCCCGTCGTAGGTGCCGCGATAGACATCATCGAGGCTCTGCGTTCGGCTCCAGCGGTCTCGGAGAGTTCGGGAGCGATCGACGAGGCTCTCGGCGCTCTCGCCGCGGACGGAGCCGACATGGCAGTCGTCGGGGATACGGCGGTTGTGGTGCGGGCGATGGGTCTGAGCATCGCCGCCTTCGGAGAGCGAGCCATCGAGTCGGTGTCGCTCGACGATGGACACACCCTCGCCAGCGCCGCCACCGATACCGGACCCATCCCGGGAGCGGGAGTCGGCGGGGCAGCCCCGACCCGTTACACGCTTGTGGTCGACGGTGTGGTCGTTCAGGACGTGACAACCGTGGGCGGCGCTGTGGTTCAGGATCACGCGACCCTTCCCGACATCGAGGCAGAGATCTCTGAGGCGATGGCGGAGGCGTTCGAGGCAGGTCGGGTGGCGTATGAGGAGACCGAAGCCGACGCTGAGGAAGGAGGGCAGGAGTACACCTCCATGGTCGAATCGCAAGGGGCCGGCGGATCCGCCGGCGCGCCGGTCGGCCCAGCTCCCTCCACCCCCGTCCCGGAGGTGACAGGCGGCCCTGCTCCTGGACCCGACGGAGGTGTTGGCGGACCAGGCGTCGCAGCCGACCCGGTGCCTGGTGGAGCTCGCGGCGTACTCGGAGGCGCCGAGCGTCTGATCGCCGGTGCGGTGGTGACGGGGGGCGCTGCGATCGCCCGCGAAGCGATGCGAAGACGTCGGGAGGGCCATCAGGAAATGACCGAGCAGCAAGACTCAGCCGAATCAGCGCCAGAGACTGGGCCGAGCGCAGTCCCACTCACTCGAGAGGTCTCCGACGGGGGGCCCAACCATTACGTGGGTCCCGAAGGAACGACCGTTGGGTCTGTGGTGTCGGGATCTGCGCCGTCGGTCGATCTGGCCGGCCAGGTCGTGCGACGAATCGAGGATTCCGATTCCGGTTGGACACTGGTCGAATGCCTGAATGGTGCTCGCTGCTGGGTCGACCCGACCGGGCTCACACCGTTCGCAGCGCCCGCTGTCGATACTTCGCGCGGGCACGAGATCGAAGCAACTCCGGCCCCAGAACCGGTGCAACAGCCGAAGGTAGAGCCAGAACCCACAGCGCTCTACTGGTTCTACGTGAACACCACTGTTCAGGTTCAGCTCGGCGACGGCTCGGTCATCGGACAATTGGAGCCCGGCGCCTGGTATCCGGCGCATGAGGAATCGGGTGGATGGGCCAGAACGCTCGACGCAGCTGGGCACGCCGGATGGGTGCCAGCACACATGATTCAGCGCGCGTAGCGACAAACACTCCCCTGTCCCGATGGCAATCGGATCGTGTCCGATCGGTTCGCCTGACCCGCTACATGCGGGCGGCGTACTCGGCAGCGGTGTCGACCGCCATGATGCACCGACCCAACAGGTGTTCCATGTCGATGCCCTCGGTGCTCTTCTGGCCCCTGCGGTATCGAGCGTAGACACCGTGAAGGATGCACGCGGTCTTGAAGTAGTTGAACGCACGGTAGAAGTCGAGCCGACCGAGGTCTGCGCCCGTGTGGTTCTGATACTCGGAGATCAGAACCTCTGGCTCGGCCATGCCCTCAACCGTCGTGGGAGGCTGGGAATCGGCTCCCGCAGGGCTGGCCGGCGTCGACCAGGCGTTCAACGAGTAGGCGAAGTCGGCAAGTGGGTCACCCAACGTCGCAATCTCCCAGTCGAGGACCGCAACGAGCGAGCCTTCGGGGTCGATCATCGTGTTGTGCAGACCAAAATCGCCGTGCACCACACGAGCGGGGCCCTGTTCGGGCGCCTCGGCGAGAAACCGCTCGTGCATCTCGTGTACTCGAGGGTCGTCGTGGTCGGCGGCGCCTGTGCTCGATGTCCACGAGCCGTACCACGTCCGCAACTGGCGCTGCACATATCCGTCGAGGCGACCGAGATCGCCCAATCCGATGTCGACGGGGTCGAGCGAATGGAGCTTGGCGAGCGTCGAGATGAAGCTGAGCCCCACAGCGGGCCTGTGTTCGACCGGAATCCATTCCTCGACATCGTCTGCCGTGTACAGGGCCCGACCGCCCACCTTGTCCATGATGTAGAAGTGGGCGCCCGTAACCGCTGGGTCCTCGCAGTAGGCGTGGGGTTTTGCGACCGGCACTCCCCTGCCGTCGAGGGCGGAGATGATCTTGAATTCGCGGCCCATGTCGTGGGCCTTTGGTAGCAGCTCACCCTGAGGCGGGCGCCGTATGACGGCCTCTGCTCCGTTGGCGTCGTTCAGCAGGTAGGTCAGGTTCGAGTGTCCGCCCTCGAGGCGCACCCAAACGAATGGTGGGACGAGATCGGTGTTCGCAGCCGCCCACGCCTCGACCTGTGCGACCTCGTAGCCGGGGATCTGGGTCACGTCGGAACTCAGCTCAGCCGCTGGATGACCATGGCCATGCCCTGGCCACCGCCGACACACATCGACTCGACACCGAACTCGTTGTCGGAGTCCTGGAGACCATTGATGAGGGTCGCCATGATACGAGCTCCGGTCATGCCGAACGGATGGCCCAGAGCGATCGCTCCTCCGTTGATGTTGAGCTTGTCCTCGTCTATGCCAATGGTGTCGGCCGAACCAAGGACCTGCACGGCAAAGGCTTCGTTGATCTCGAACAAGTCGATGTCGTCGACGCCCATCTCGGCCAGGGCGAGAGCCTTGCCGATGGCGTCGATCGGACCGAGACCCATGATCTCGGGGTTGAGGTGGCTGACCGCGCTCGACACGATACGTGCGAGCGGCTGCAGGCCGAGTTCGGCCGCCCTGGTATCGGACATGACCACCACACCTGCTGCACCATCGTTCAACGGGCAGGCATTGCCCGCGGTGATGGTGCCATCGGGCCTGAAGACCGGGTTCAGCTGGGAGACCTTCTCGTAGGTCGTTCCGGCCCTGATGCCGTCGTCGGTAGACACAACCGTGCCGTCGGCCAGTGTGTAGGGCGAGATCTCGTTCTCGAAGAACCCGCGCGCGAGGGCGGCCTCGGCCCGATTTTGAGAGCGAACTCCCCACTCGTCTTGGCGTTGTCGGCTGATGCCGGTCAACTGGGCGACATTTTCCGCGGTCTGTCCCATGGCCATATAGATGTCGGGCATGCCTTCTTGCTCGGACCAGACCTCGGCGCCGCCTTCGGCACGTTTTGCGGTCCTGGCTTCGGCATCGGCAAACATCTCGTTGTGCGGACCGGTGTCGGAGGCACCCTGGCCATACCGGCTGACGGTCTCGACACCGCCGGAGATGAAGCAGTTCCCCTCGCCGGCCCTGATTGCATGGGCGGCCATGCGGATGGTCTGGAGCGACGAGGAGCAATAGCGGTTGACCGTGACACCCGGTGCCGGGAGCTCGGCCTGTACCGCCGCTACGCGTGCGATGTTGTAGCCGCCCTCACCACCAGGCTGACCAATTCCCCAGATGACATCTTCGACCGATTCGGGTGCCATCTGAGGCACCTTCGACATCAGGTCGGTGAGGACAAATGCGGACAGATCGTCTGGCCTCGCATCGACCAGGCTGCCCTTCATCGCACGGCCGATTGGGGTGCGGCTGGTCGCGACGATCACGGCTTCAGGCATTTCGACTCTCCCTCGAGATGGCAGTCGGGCGAGCACTTCGCCTCGACACCGGTCATAGTAGGAGATCGTCGTGAGGAGGCCACATCGATGGACGAACAAAGGCGCGAGTTGATCGAGGCGATCCACGCGACGCCGACGATGATCGTCCTCGTCGTCACCGGGGGCGGATCGACGGCGATCGCGGACCTGCTATCGGTGGCCGGTGCCTCGGGGACGATACTCGAGGCAGTCGTCCCGTACGCACACTCCGCCGTCGAGGAATGGTTGGGCGGTGCCGAGGGAGGCGCTCATGCCCGAACCGCCCTCGAGATGGCCACCAGGGCACACGCCAGGGCCAGAGACCTTGCCGGCGACACAACGGCTGTCTGTGGAATCGCCTGCACCGCCGCGCTGGCGACGGTTCGGGATCGGCGAGGTGCCGACAGAGCCCACCTCGCCTCGGTGGGCGATGGGGCCACCATCATGGAACATGTCGAGCTGGAACGCTGCCAGGGGCGAGAAGCTCAGGAACGGATTGTGTCCGATGTTGTGTTACGCCTCGTCGCCCGCGCCTGTGGTGTCGGCGAAGTCCAGTAACGAGACGAGGATATCTTCGAGGTTTGTTGGTTCGATCCCGCCGACGATCCGCCCCGCCACCCGACCCTCACCGTCGACGAACACCCAGTAGGGAAATGCACTCAGTCCGAAGGAATCGGCGACCACACCCGTGAGGTCGACGATGACGGACGGGCTCCAGCCCTCGCGTTCGAGCCACTCGTGGGGTGGGTAGTTGCCCCGCGACTGGTCTATCGCGGTCACAACCGAGTGCAACTCGGTTCCAGGGGGAAGGCCGCCACCGTCGAGCCACGGTTGCAGCGACGTGACCTCGTTCTGGCAATGGGGACACCAGTGCGCAAGGAAGACGATGGCCTGAGGACTCCCCGTGGGCTCCAAGACCTGAGGGGATCCGTCGAAGGAGATGCCGGTCACCACCGGCATCTCCAGCCCGACAGCGACGTCGCCCTGAGTTGAAGTGAGTGTTGGCAAAGCCTCGCCGGTGACGAGGGTCGAGTAGTCCAGGGCACTGCGGTCGATCGTCGTCTCGGTGTTCTCGACGGCATCGACATCGGTCGTGTCCGGTGCGATCGTGGTTTCGATCGGTCGATCTGTCGGCTGGGGTGTCGTAACGGTTTCGGCCGATGGGGCGGCTTCGCGATCTTCGACCGTCGCGCTGGAAACGCCGTCGGAGCTACACGAAACCAGCACCGCCAGAGCGAAACCGACCATCAGCGCACCCGATCGGCCCGGGACTCGGCGAAGGAACATCGAAGCAGCTTTCGGTTGGGCCGCCGTCTACAGCAGCGAGCTGAAGATGGACTCGAGTTCTGACGGGGTGATGCTGCCGCTGCTTCGACGGACGATCTTGCCGTCGCCGTCGACGAACACCCAGTAGGGGTAGGCGTTCAGGCCGTAGGCGGTGGAGACTTGGCCGGTTATGTCGACCACGATCGACGGCGTCCAGCCCTCGTGGTCGAGCCAGGCGTCTGGCGGATAGTTGGCTCTCGACGGATCGATGCCCGAGGCCACGGATCGCAGCTCGGCACCCTCGGGCAACCCACCGTCGTCGAGCCAATCCTGAACCACAGGGACCTCGTTCTGGCAGTGCGGGCACCAGTGGGCCAAGAACACGATGCCCTGTGGTTTGCCCGTGGGTTCGAGTTTTTGAACGGCGCCGCTGAAATCGACGCCCTCGACAAAGGGCATCTCGAGGCCGATGGCGGGATCGTCGGTACCGGGAGCGAAGTCGCTGAGTGCGCGGCCCGATACCGCCGGCGGCTCGATGTCGGCGAGCGATGGTGCATCATCTCCCCCACGTCCGGCCGCGACCAGAGCGATGATGCCGCCGACGACCAGCACGGCGACCAATCCGCCGAGGATCATCAGCGTTCCCCGCGACGGGCCGTCGGAGCCGGCGTCGTAGTGGGTCGGTTTATTGTCGGGCATGAGATTTGGCTCCTGGTCGGATCTGGTTTCGGAGATAGCTGGCTCGGGTGGCCACACGGTGCTCAGCTGGAGGCAGCGAGCTTGCGAGAATGGGTGCTGCGGGTGCGAGCCACCCACAACAGGGCGATGATGGCGAGGAAGGCGGATCCCGCCATGTATGCGAGTGACATGAACCCGAACCGGCGAAAAAGGGGCACGGTGCACGGAACGGTGGCGCTGCAAGAGTCGGAGCCGAGTTCTGGTACCCACTCGATGAGGTAGTGATAACACGAGAGCAGCAACCCGACGAAGGCGATGGCCCATCCGTAGATTGCGACGGAGGTGTCTCGGCGCAGGGCTGCGATCGGCAACATGACACCCAGGGGGTACATCATCGTTCGCTGAAACCAGCAGAAACGACACGGCAGAAGGTTTCCTCCGGTCGACATCCACAGGCTTCCGAGCGACGCGACCACGGCGATGGCCGCGGCGAAAGGAAGTGCGATCGGAGCGAGGTCGCGCAGGAAGGGTGCCGGCCCACCAGAGCGGCTTCCCCTCGACAGCACGGCCGACACCAGTATTGCCGCGAACACGAAGTTCGCCACCAGGGTGAACACCGCAAACAGCAGCGACATCGAGTCGACGTTGAACATGGCGAACACGATAGGGGTTGTCGGCCAAGCAATGGCTTCATTCAACAGTTCGACCGAACCCGGTGACGGCACGGCCCTGTCCTTGGGCCACACTTGGGGGGTGATGGACAAGACGTGATGGACCAAGAGCCAATCATCTCGATAGTCGATGCATCGGTTCGCCGAGGTGGCAAGGTCGTGTTGTCCGACGTCGACCTCGAGCTCGCCCCGGGATCGACAACGGCTCTGGTCGGACCAAACGGTTCGGGCAAGTCGACCCTTCTGCACCTTGTTGCGGGCCTTGTTTCTGCTGCCTCTGGCACGGTCGAGGTCGATGCCGAACGTGTCGGATACGTTCTTCAACACCACGCTGGTGATCGATGGATGCCGCTGACCGTCGTCGAAGTGGTGCAGATGGGGCGTTATGAAGGCCTGCTCGGCCGCTCTTTCCGCCGCGGGATTCCCCGCGACCGCGATGCGGTCGTCGAGTCGATGCGACGTCTGAGGGTCGACGATCTGGCCACCAGACAGTACAGCGAGCTGTCTGGCGGACAGCGCCAACGCGTGCTCATTGCCCAGGCGCTGGCGCGCGATCCTTCGCTGCTGCTCCTCGACGAGCCGCTGACCGGGCTCGACGCCCCGAGCCAGGACCTGATCGTGAACCTGCTCGGTGACCTGAACGCCGCCGGCACCGCCGTCGTGTTGTCCACACACCACCTCGAGGAGTGCAGGCACGCGTCGACGGTCGTGCTGCTGGCTGGACGTGTCGTGGCTGCCGGCCCGCCGGACCAGATCCTGGTGCCGGCGGTGTTGCGCGAAGCCTACGGCCTGCGGGTGCTCGAGACCGATGAAGGTGGGCCCGTGCACCTCGTCGACGAACACGGCCACGACTGCGCCTACTGAAGTGACCCGCTGGTCGAGTACCGGCCCTTGTGCGCGCTCGCGGAAGTGATGTCGCTGTGGGTTGATGGGTTGATGGGTTGATCGTGTGGTCGTGGTGGTGAACCGAAACCAGTCGACGTTTGGAAATGCCGCCGCCGAGACAAAGAACCCGACAGCCACACCATTTCCGTGTGTGGCTACTCGTGCATCGCCGAACCGGGTACAGCACGTGCCGGAGTCTGCGCGGTCCACGCGTCCGCGCGAGCGCGAAGCTCACACACCGCAGGTCTGTCAGCGCCGATAGTGATGCAGAGGTGGGTCCGTGTCCACGGTGCTCGCTATGGTTGCTCCGCCGCCTGAGCAGGCTTTCGAACGTGGCCCGAAGGGGCGATGCCTCGAAAGCCCGGGTTCCCCGTTTGGGCAACCCTTCATGCAGCAAGGCAGCAAGCTGACCGGCGCCGTAGCTGTTTCTGCGTTTCGCACGTGGGCCATGCGCGGAGACCAACCACACCTCCGCGGACGCGCGGAAAGCGCTGTACGTGCTCGTCGCCGGAATACTGGGCGGAATCGAACGCCCAGAGCACACGACCTCGCCCTGTCGGTCGAAACCAGCGAGGCTATTGCGTACTACACCAGGATGAACGGTAGCTCCATCGAGGCGGAGGCAGCTGGGAGCAAGGCCAGATAGGTGATCGGTGCCGGGACAGCCTCCTATGCTCGGTTGTGTGAGCGAACACAACAGCGTTTCAGACATCTTCGACCCAGCCGCGTGGCGGCCCGTTGACGGCTTCGGCTTCACCGATATCACCTATCACCGTGCGGTCGACCAGGGAACGGTTCGAATCGCGTTCGACCGACCCGAGGTCCGCAACGCCTTCAGGCCCCACACCGTGGACGAGTTGTACAGGGCGCTCGATCATGCCCGCATGAGTTCGGACGTGGGCTGTGTGCTGCTCACCGGCAACGGCCCATCCCCAAAGGATGGCGGGTGGGCGTTCTGTTCAGGCGGCGACCAGCGCATCAGGGGCAAGGACGGCTACCGCTACGCCGAGGGTGACACCAGCGCAACCATCGACCCCGCGCGCACCGGTCGACTCCATATCC
Source organism: Actinomycetes bacterium (assembly GCA_024228575.1). Lineage (GTDB taxonomy): Bacteria > Actinomycetota > Acidimicrobiia > Acidimicrobiales > Poriferisodalaceae > JAAETH01. The sequence continues at coordinate 23,748 of JAAETH010000467.1, read as the reverse complement.
TCGAAGTGCAACGTCTGATCCGCATGATGCCAAAGGTCGTCGTCGCGGTTGTTCCAGGGTGGGCGGTTGGCGGTGGCCACTCACTGCACTCGGTTTGCGACCTGACGATCGCCAGTGCCGAACACGCCGTGTTCAAGCAGACCGACACGGCGGTAGCCAGCGTCGATGCGGGCTACGGCTCGGCGTATCTGGCCAAACAGATCGGCCAGAAGTTCGCCCGCGAGATCTTCTTCCTCGGCCATTCGTACTCGGCCGACGATGCTCATCGAATGGGCATGGTGAACGCCGTCGTGCCACACGCGGAACTGGAGTCGTTCGCCCTGTCGTGGGGTCGCGATATCAACTCGAACTCGCCGACCGCTCAGCGAATGGCCAAGTTCGCAATGAACCTCGCCGACGACGGCATGGTCGGCCAGCAGGTGTTCGCCGGCGAGGCCACGCGACTCATCTACATGACCGAGGAGGCTGTCGAGGGCCGCGACGCCTTCCTCGAGAAGCGCGATCCGAATTGGGACCAGTTTCCCTGGCACTACTGACGTTGCCCCGTCAGGGCGAGGCCACCCGCGTGAACGATGTCGACAACGGTGGCGGTCAGGGCCAGACGATCGTTCACCGAGATGAGTTCACACGCCGCGTCGACGGACAACTCGACCTCGACGACTCCCGGTTCCGAGTGCCGCGATCGGGCCCCCGCCTTCTTGAACAGGGCCCTCATCGGCGCGTTCTCGGCCAGAACCGAGCCCGTCAACGTCTCGATACCCGCCGAGAGAGCTGCCGTCGCGAGAGAGCCCAGTAACAGGGTGCCGATACCCTGTCCTTGCCAGTTGTCGTCGACCGAGAAGGCACACTCGGCCGAGCTGGGGTCGTCTCGATCTCGTATGTAGCGGGCCACACCGATGCCCACCGCGTCCTCGGAGAGACAAACCCAGGCAAAATGGTCGACGAAGTCGATGTCGACCAGGTGGTCGAGCACTCGCTTGTCGGGCACACCCGGCGTGAAGAATCGTCGGTAGAGAGTTTGTGGTGAGGCCGCGTTGGCCGCCGCGTAGATCGGTTCGCGGTCACCGGGAACAAGCGGACGCAGTTGCACGAGGTCCTTCGCCCCGCGCCCGATCGGTATCGCCTTGGTGTCCTCGGCCAGACGTCTGCTGACCTGGAGCCCGATCCGCTCGTGAACCCCTGCAAGGTCGAGCAGGGCTGAGAACGCCGTCTCGTCTCCGAGGAGGACCTCGATGTCGGTGGCCGCCGTGATGGTCGCAGCGCGGAGACGCCCGAGCAGCAGCCCCAGCTCCCCAACAATGTCGCCGGCACCGAGGTTGGCGAGGACGACCGGACCATCGGAGCTGGCACGAGTCGCTGTGGCGTCGCCGGAGAGCACGATTGCGAAAAAGTCGGCGGCTTCACCCTGGCTCATCAGGGGTTCTCCCCTGGCAACGGTGCGAAACACAAGCCGTTGCTCGAAGTTCAGGAGCGAGTGGTCGGTGGTGTCGGCGAACATGGGGAACGGCCTCAGGGATGGGACGGGCAGCCTTGACATGTCGTCCATCTGAACCTTCCCTTCCTCCGTTCACAAGTGAACCGTCCCGCACCATCATTGCGCGGGTGTCGTCGGTCACGGCGGGTTGTCACGAGCTTGTGGAGACGCGAGGGGCAACGTGTCATCGCCGGGCACGGTCCGTGGTGTCGATGGTCCGAGCTGGTACAGTGGGTGTTCCGATTTCGCGTTACTACGCGCTGCGCACCCACGAGTCCGGCGTCACCACGAGGCGAAGATCGGAAGTGGCGGCACTGTCGCTTTGGCTCACCACCAGGGGGTGGGTCATCACGCGTGCGCTGTGCCACCTGAAGAGAACGAGTCGAGGAGGCGAACATGGCCACGAGCAGGACCAGTTACGGGAAGCTTCAGCGTGACCGCGCCAAGAAGGAACGAGCCGAGCTGAAACGGGCTCGCCGCATGTCTCGCGGCGAGGAGGAAGAGGTTGCCGACGGCGAAAAGCTCACCGCCGATGTCGCCCTCGACCCTGCGGCCCTCCTCGCTCAGGTCGAGGAGCTACACCGCCAGTTCGAGAAGGACGAAATCGATTTCGAGACATTCGAGGATCGCAAGCTCGAGCTGATGGAACAGCTCACGGTCGATTGATCTCGATCGGGCATTCCATTTGACGCCCACCCATCGAACGACCGATGGTCGGGGACCATCGCCCACTCGTGGTCCGCTGCGCTTCGGGGCTACTCCTTGATGTGGCGCAGCAAGGCCTCCACCGCCAGCGAGTAGCTGACCCGGCCAAACCCGAGGATCTGCCCCAGGCACACCCCAGCCAGCATGGTGCCGTGTCTGAAAGCCTCGCGCTGATACACGTTCGAGATGTGGATCTCGACCACCGGTACGCTCACACCCGCGATCGCGTCTCTCAGAGCGATGCTCGTGTGGGTGTAGGCGCCGGCGTTCAGCACGATGCCGTCATGGGTTCCGCTGGCTTCGTGTATTGCCCCGACCAGCTCGCCCTCGATGTTGGACTGGAATTCGACGATCTCTGCGCGCCCGATGTACGCAGCCTTCAGGCCATCGACCAGCTCGGCAAGGGTTCCCGATCCGTAGATATCGGGCTCGCGTGTACCGAGCAGGTTGAGGTTCGGGCCATTCAGTACAAGGATGCTGGGTGTCATCGTCTTCTCGTTGGTCTAGGGCTCGGCGAGCCTGGCGGGTTGTTCCATGATGGCCCGTCGGCATCACGATCGTGCAGTCAAACCACAGATTGCCAGCGCTCCGGGAACAACCTCGATGCGGAGGGGCATCTGGCACAGCGGTTCACCGTCGCCCCACACCTCGGAGCTGCCTGGTCCGGCAAGCTCGACGTCGACCGCAGCAGCACGATGCACCGAAACGTGTCGATTCTTCACGTGGGCACCCGTCATGGCAGCCGGTAGGACGCGCAGGTATTCGCGTCGGTGGGCGTCCTGGATGACAACGACGTCGGCCAGGCCGTCGGTGGGGTCGGCGTCGGGAGCGATGGGGGTACCGCCGCCGAAGCTGTGGGTGTTGGCCACCGCAAGCAGGCTGACCGTCTCCTCGATGTTGGTCACCCGTCCATCGGGTCCGGTCAGGGTCAGCCTCAGCGAATCGCACGGCAGCCGGGGTAGCTCGAGAAGTGTCGAAACCGTGTAACGCAGCGATCCACGCGGGTGCATCATCTGGTTGGCGCGCCGGTTCACGAGAACGGGAAGACCGGCAGCGGCGATCGTCAAGACGAATCGGGTCTCGCCGATTTCGGACTCGGGGTCGCCCTCACCGGTACACGCCAGAACATCACACAGGGTCGGTTCGCCCAGCGCTCTTGTGATCGCTTCTGACGGTCGACCGGTGAGCCCCAACCCGCGTGCGGCATCGTTGCCGGTTCCTGCTGGGACAATGCCGAGGGCCGTGCTCGACCTCACGAGGGGCCCGAGCAGATGATGTACAAGACCATCGCCGCCGACGGCGATCACCCGGTCTGCGCCCACATCGACGGCCTCTTCGACGGCGGCGACCGCCGCGGCGACAGAATCGGGCAAGGTGAGCTGGGTGGCATTGCCCGACAGCGTGGCGGCTTCGACGACCTCTCTGGCCACGCCGGTGGCCTTGCCTCTTCCAGCCGCCGGGTTCGCAATAACGACCACATCTGGTGGACTCATGACGCGGTGCACCGCGTAGCGTGCCTAGACTCGGCCGCGGGGCCACCTACGGTGGGCGTGCACGCCCTTGGCGACGTGACTGACCGCCGAGACAGATATGACGAGAGTTGACCGGACATGGGCAACAATCAGCTGAGCGCTCTGCTCGTGGTCCTGGCCGCGAACACTGCGATCATCGCCTTTTTGTCCATCCAAGGCATCGTACGGCGCCGCAAGGCATTACATCGAGAGCGCCGAATCTGGCACCCCTCCAGTCGGTTCGGATCAAGCCAGTTCGCCCCAGACCTGAAGACGGCGCTGGGTCCGGTCGCCTCACGCCGAGACACGATTCGACCTGCGACTGCGCCGATCCGCACTTCGGCTCGCACGACTCCTCGACGTTCACCCACGGGCTGGAACCTCAGGGCACTTGTGGTCGGTGGTGGCGGCAATGACATCGAGATCGCTAGCTCGTTGGCATGTGTTCCCGGCGTCGATGTCGGCATCGTCGACCCATCCGCCACTCCCCCTCCAGATGTCGGCGTGATGGCGGACCGTCCGGACTCCTTCGCCGGATCGGACCTCGTCGTCGTGGCGACCGCACCGTCGGCCAGGGCCGATGTTCTTCGAAGTGTTGCATCCTCGGGAGTGCGAACGTCCGTGCTGGTCCCCGCCTGGGGCGATCCAGACGACATGACTGCCTTGGACAATTCGAGAGATCTGGCGCGACGTGTGGTCGAGCTCGCCGAACCGTGCGTGGAGGCCATGCTGGCGTTCACCAGGGTCGGTCTTGGCCCGAGCGACGAGATCGAGGGAATCTGCTGGCGAAAGGGCTCGGCGGTGGCGGCTCGACGCGGTTTCGGCTCTGTGGTGGCCGTGATGGCCGATGCCGTGGCAACGATGCTCGAAGAACCGCTCGAACTGTCGGTCGATACCCACGATGAAACACTGTGTTCGGTCTCGGGCACGGGTCGAACGTCTGGAACAGTCTTCAGCATCGAGGCTCACGTGGCCGATGGCGACACCGATCATGTGCGGATCGAGACCTTCCGCAGCCAGCTCACGTGGCGGCGAGCCGGGCGAGAAGCCGTAGGCTCGGTTCGAACGCGTCAATCGGCTGGCCGGGTCGGCCCCGTAGAGCTGAACACCCGCATCCGCCTTGCCGACTTCGGTGTCGCCTGGCAGATCCTGGACCCGGACCGGCCCTTGGGTCTGGCGCGCAGCCGCCGGCTGGCAGACATGGCACCAGATCTGCGCGCGGGCTTGTCGGTCCGATCTCAGTCGGTGACACCGACGGGACGTAGGACGACACCCGAACGAGCCTTTGGCGAGAAGTAGGTCGACTTCGCTGGCATGATCAGGCCGGCATCGGCCACGGCGAACAGTTCGTCCATCTCGATTGGGTTCATCGCGAACAGAACACCCCCACTGCTGTCGATCGTGCGGGCCAGATCCGGCAATGGACGGGTCCCCGCCAAGAAGTTCATCGGCAGCTCGTCCAGACCCAGGTCGGCCAGCACATCGTTCAAACGAACGGGTTCGAGGACGTCGAAGGCGGTCTCACCCGACCCCCCTGGCAGCTCAACGAGCAACCATCTGTGGTCGGCGTAGACACCGATCTGGCCGTGTGTACGCCGCTCGATCTCGTGGATGGAGACACGATGTGTAGGCAAGGTCTTCTCGATGAGCGAGATGGCTGTGGCGGGATCGTCGGCCTGGAGCCAGCGGTGATGTGCGTGATTGCGCATCTCGTCTTCGGGGAACATGGCTCCGAGCACCCACTGAGCGTTGGCTCCACCCGTCTCCGAGTTGACCTCGGCCGCCCCGGTTCGATGGTGGCCGTCGATGATATACAGCGGCATCTCTGCGGCGGCGTGAACGATGCGCTCGATACTCTCGCCAGACAACTCCCAGATGGTCTGTGTGAGGCCGTCCGCACTCTTGATGGACAACATCGGATCATGGTTGGCGACCATTTCGAGTTCGGCAGCGATCACCGGGTCGTGACGATGCGAGACCACCACGGGGCTCGACTGGTGTTCGACGGTCTCGAGGTGGCGAGCGAGATGATCGCGCCTGGCCCCCCGAACCTCTTCGTGGGCGCGTAGCTGGCCCTGGGCTCTCGACCGGGCAAAGATGCCGCACAACACACCGGTCTGTCGGTGTTCAGCGTTCTCGAGGCGGTAGGCGTACATCGCTTCGTCGCGCAGATCGGTGAACACGTTCGCCTCCAGGAGTCGGGTCAGCGCCTCGCGACCGGCGATGAGCAGCTCGTCCGGTGTCTCGCCCACCCCTGGTGCTGCGTCCTCTGGTCCCCTGGTCACCCCGAGATAGCTGAGTGGGTGAGCGGCGATGTGGGCCCTGCGTTCGGCCGGTGTGAGGGCATCGTGGGGTGGTGACGGAACCTCGGTGGAAAACTCGCTGCGAACCATCCGAACCCTCACCGGGCTCACCCGCGCCATCAGGCCTGCCCGCCGGCGAAACTCCTCATGTAGTCGGCGAGGGCCTCGACCGACTCGGTGGGCAATGCGTTGTAGACGCTCGCCCGGATGCCGCCGACGCTGCGGTGGCCCTTCAGGTTCATCAGGCCGTGTTGTTCGGCCTGGGTGAGGAAGGTCGCCTCGAGATCGGCGTCGCCGAGTCGGAACACGATGTTGGTGTGAGATCGATCACCCTTCGCTACCGGGCTGCGGTAGAAGCCGTCGCTACTGTCGATCAGGTCGTACAGCGTCGAAGACCGTTCGGCCGCCCTTTGTTGCATGCCCGCAACGCCGCCGTTGGTGTCGATCCAGGCGAGCATCAGGCCCATGGCCCAGATCGAGAACATCGGCGGCGTGTTGGCCAGGCTGTCGGCCTCGGCGTGTACGTCGTAGCGCAGGTACTTGGGTAGATGGGTGCATTTCGGGTCCATCAGCGACTTGCGGATGAACACGACCGCTACTCCAGCGGGGCCAAGGTTCTTCTGTGCACCGCCGTAGACGAGATCGTAGTTGTCCCATGGGATTTCGCGCGTCAAGAAATCCGACGACATGTCGGCGACCTGTGGCACGTCGAGCGCGTACAGATCGGGCATGCGGATCCCGCCGATCGTCTCGTTCGATGTGACGTGCACATAGCGGGTTCCCTCACGAACGTCGAGCTCGTCGGCCAATGGCATGCGTGCGTAGTTGTGTTGCTCGCCATGCCATGCCGCATAGACGTCACCGACCGCCGACCCATCCGCGAATGCACCCTTGCCCCAGGTGCCGGTCACGGCGTGTCCGGCGGTGTCGCCCACCGAGAGAAGATTCATCGGGATCATGGCGAATTGGAGGGTTGCCCCACCCTGGATCAACAACACGTCGAAGTCGTCGGGAACCGAGCACAACGATCGCAACAGATCGAGCGTACGGTGATGAACCTCGTCGTACTCCGAGGAGCGATGGCTCATCTCGACGAGCGACATACCACTTTCGTCGAAATCGGCCATCTGGTCGCCGAGTTGTTCGAGCACCGAGACGGGGAGGGTGCAGGGACCTGCACAGAAGTTGTGAACTCGGGTCATGCGGAGGGTTCCTGGTTCGGTCGCGGTCGGGGGACTCAGTGTGAGATCGACGCGGCGATGATGTCGTCGTCGGACTCGATGCGCTCGAGAACATCGTCGGCGATATTGCCTTCGACATTGATGTTGGCCACGGCCGCGAACGCACCCTGGAATACCTGGTTCTGCATCTGCTGGATGCTGCACCCGGCACTTCGCAATTCGGCGAACACCTTGGCCAGCACACCGACCTTGTCGAGATGTCGAACCGTGAGCAGACACGACCCGAGCGCCTCCTCGGTGAGGTTGACGCAGTTGACGGCGTTTCCAGATGCGAAGTCGGCGATGACGGCGACGGTGCCCTCGGCGATCGCCCGCTGAGCCTGCAGGGTCGATGCACCGATGTGGTGGGTGCCGACGACGCTAGGATGGCGGCCGAGTCGACAGTTGTAGTCCCCCTCCGGAGCGCTTGGTTCGTCGGGGTAGACGTCGAGACCCGCCCGGAGCTGTGAATGATCGAGGGCATCGATCAGGTCATCTTCGACGACGAGGTCTCCGCGGGCGGTGTTCAACAAGATTGTGCCGGGCTTGAGTTTGCCGAGGAATTCGGCATCGACCATTCCAATCGTCTCTGGTGCTTTGGGTGTGTGCAGTGACACCACATCAGCGAGGGACAACAACTCATCGAGCGAGTCGACCAGGTGTATGCCGGTAGACCTGATGCGGGCCTGGGCCCTGTCGTTTCGAGGCTTGCGTTCGGCCAGGACAGTCATGCCGAACGCCTTGGCCCGCTCGGCCACGGCAAAACCGATCTCGCCGAGGCCGATGATGGCGATCGACTTGCCGTAGATTCCGTCGGCCTTGGTGTAGCGCTTCTTGTCCCACAAGCCGTCGCGCAGATCGGCGACGTTGTCCGCGATGTGTCGGTCTATGGCCAGCAGCAGCCCAAGGGTGAGCTCGGCGACGGCGATGGCGTTGCGACCTGGGACGTTGCAGACGTACATGCCACGTCTCGAGGCGGCGTCCGTATCGATGTTGTCGGTGCCGGCACCGGCCCGCACGATCAGCGCCAGCCGGTCGGCGGCGTCGATCGTTGCCGCGGTGACCTTCGTCGAGCGAACCACCAGGGCATCAAAACCAGCGATGTTGTCGGGAAGGTCGCCCGCCCGAAGTGATGAATCGACCAGGACATCGTGGCCCGCATCGCGCAACGGCGTGAGACGATCTTCGGTGATCGCGTCAGCGAACAGGATCCGCATCTGAACTCCTAGTGTCACCTACGCGAGGCGACGGCGAAAAGTTCGCGGCCGACCGGGCGACGACGTAGCAATAATCCTAGCTCAGGCCGAGGCTCCGCACCAAGTGTCTGCATTGTGATCCCCACCCGAACGGCTATCGGCGGCGCCGCCGCGCACGGTTCGAGGAAACACCGGAGCGGTCGACCCTTTCCTGGACGACGACCTCTGGTATCTCGATATCGCCGTCGAGGACCTTGCGCATGTGGGCAAGGTGCTCGGGGGCGCTGCCACAGCAGGCCCCGATGATGTTTGCACCCAGGTGTTTGACCCGATCGGCGTGGGCGGCCATGACGTCGGGCGAACCGCTGTATCGGAGCTCGGCGCCCACCCACTCGGGGATACCCGCGTTCGCCTTCGAGACGACGAGCACATCTGGTGCCGCCTGGCGGAACTCCTCGACTGCGGCCTCGGTATCGGGCAGGTTGTTGCCACAATTGGCCCCGATGGCGCTGAGGCCCAGGGGGAGCAGGTGCTCGGCGGCCCCCGTGGCGGTGACGCCCATCATCGTTCGACCGGCGGTGTCGAAGCTCATGGTGAGCACGATCGGCAAGGACGTGACGGATTGGGCGCCCACGATGGCTGCTTCCGCCTCCTCGAGGGAGCTCATGGTCTCGATCCAGATCATGTCGGCGCCACCCTCGGCGAGGCCCTTGGCCTGCTCGGCGAAGGCTTGCCTTGCGTCGTCGGCATCGAGCGAGCCCATCGGGATCAGCAGCTCGCCGGTGGGCCCCATCGAACCTGCCACCAACACGGTGCGATCGACCTCGTCTGCAGCTGCCCTCGCATTGCGAGCCGCCGCCGCGTTGACTTCGAGAACACGATCGTCGAGGCCGTGCAGCGCTAGGCGAAAACGTGTCCCTCCGAACGAGTTGGTCAACACGATGTCGGACCCGGCGTCGACGTAGGCCCTGTGCACGGCGGCGACCGCGCCAGGGCTGTCGAGGTTCATACGTTCCGGTGCGTCGCCTGGCTCGAGCCCGGTTTCGAACAGGCGGGTGCCCATCGCCCCGTCGACGAGCAGCACGTCGCGTTCAGCCAATACCTGTCTCAAGCAGTCCATATGTCATCATCGTCGTCGGTTCTGGGCGTTTCAGAAGGTGATTGTGCTCCATTCAACAGCGAATGGGGAGCCGATGCCCTCGAATTTCCGACATGCGACGATCTGGAGACGAGATGAGCACCACCGAAGACGATTCCCCCGAGGCGATCGAAACCGAAATCGCAGCCTGGATCGAGCAGAACTGGAACCCCGATGCGACGGTCGCCCAGTGGTGGGAACGCCTCGCCGATGCAGGATTGGCACACCCGATGTTGTCGGAATCGGCAGGCGGTCGCGGCTACTCGCGCCCGGCATCTCAGGCGGTCAGCCGCGCCCTTGCAGCCGCGAAGGTTCTCGGCCCACCGACGGGTCTTGGTGCGATGTTGGCCGCACCCACCATCGCCTCCCACGGAACACCCGAGCAGATCGATCGCTTCGTTCGCCCAATCCTCACCGGGCAACAGGCATGGTGCCAGCTCTTCTCCGAGCCGGGCGCCGGATCAGACCTGGCGGGACTCAACACCAAGGCCGATCGCGACGGCGACGAATTTGTGGTCAACGGTCAGAAGGTCTGGACCTCTGGAGGCCAGATTGCCGACATGGGGATGTTGATCGCCCGCACAGATCCAGACGCGCCCAAACACAAGGGGGTCTCGTACTTCGCCATCGACATGAACCAGCCCGGCATCGAGGTCAGGCCACTTCGGGAGATGACCGGGCGTGCGATGTTCAACGAGGTGTTCTTGACCGATGCCGTGGTTGGAGCCGACGCCGCCATCGGTGGCTTGAACGATGGTTGGAGGGTCGCCAACACAACCCTGACCTGGGAGCGCGCAAGCCTCGGAGTGGGGTCGGTGTCGCTCGCCCAGTGTGTGCCGGGCCAGATCGCTGGAAACCTCGGCCGCAAGTGTGGCGACGTCGTCGCCTCGGCAGCGACAGGGGTGAGGGGTGCGGGCGGCGTCGGCATCGGCAAGGGTCTGTACGACCACCTCGTCGGGATCGCGCGGTCGAACGGGTCGCTCGCCGACCCGGTCCTGAGGCAGCGTATTGTCGGCCTGTTCACCCTGCTGGAGATCAACCGCCTCAATGCCTTGCGGGCCAAGGATCCACGTCAGCGCACCGGCGGCGAAGGAAACATCGGGAAGCTCCAGATGAGCGAACAGTTCCGGCAGTTTCGCGAAGTCGGATTGTCGGTCATCGGCGCCGATGGCATGTTGGCCGACAAGTCGAGCGCGACCGGCGGGTTGTTCCAGGGAATCGCCCTGTTCTCGCCCGGACCGGCGATCTATGGCGGTACCGACCAGGTGCAGCGCAACATCATCGGCGAGCGCGTGCTTGGCCTCCCCCGCGAACCAGGCCCTGGTCGCGACACACCATTTCGCGACCTCCCGAAGAACGGCTGATCCGTGGCCGAGTCCGACCACGTCGAGCTGGCCTCGCGAATTCTCGCAGCCCATCCGGCTCTCGATTTCCACACCCACCTCGGCCTGTGGGAGGTGCGAGACCTGGCGCCCGACCTGTACCCGGGCGACGACGGTCTGGTCACGATCGTCAACCAGATGATCGAAGCCGGCTGCAAGAGTGCATCGATCAACCTGACCAGCGATCTTCCCGTCCTACAGATGGGCGCACCAGGCAATCGGCTGCGCGACTACGAACCCGGTGAGGCGTGGGCCGAGTACCGGCGCATGGTCACACTTCTCGATCAACTGTGCGAGATCGTGCCGATGTCGATCGCCCGATCGGTGTCGGACCTCGAAGTCATTCACGCTTCTGGCAGGCTGGCGGCGCTGCTGTCGATCGAGGGTGCTCATATGGTGGAGGACGACCTCGATCGCATTTCCGTGTTGGCCGCTGACGGCATCACGAAGTTTCAGCCGATCCACTACGTGAGAAGCCTGCTCGGAGACAGCCAGACCGACGAACCGATCCATGGCGGAATGTCGGACCTGGGCAAACAATCGGTCGTCATCGCCCGCTCGCACGGCATGGTCATCGACGCGGCCCACGCCTCGCTCGAGGCGACCGCAGACATCGCCGAGGCCGTCGATGGACCCATCACGCTGTCGCACACACTCATGACGTGTGCGGCCGCGCACGGCCTCGATGTCGAGGCACACCCCCGGTGGATCACCGAGGAACATGCCCGCATGGTCGCCCAAACCGGGGGTGTCATCGGCACGTGGGCCATCGATGCTCCGTTCGGTGAACAAGACGCTGACGCCTTCGTGGCAAATGTGCTCGGCATCATCGAGGTGGCCGGCATCGATCACGTGTGCTGGGCGACCGATCACCTCCATTTCGCGATGGGCCCGTGGTTCCGCCACTACGGGGACTTCCCCGACCTGTGTTCGCGTTTCCTCAGTGCAGGGTTGACCGAGGACGAGCTGATCAAGTTTGTGGCGACAAACGCCATACGGGTCCACGAGGAAGCCGCTCGAAACCTGAAGTGATGACAACAACTTGGATGTCGATTGAGGGCCCATGCAGACGGCGGGACAATCGACAGGGCTACCAAGTGTCGATCATGGGACGCTTCTTGCCATCTCTTGGGCGCGGTGGTCCTGCGGCGGTGAATGCACCGACGATCCACCGGCGGGTGTCTGCTGGATCGATGACGTCGTCTATCTCGTAGACACTCGCGAAGTTGAGGGCCTTGCCGACCTCGTACATACGGTCGACCATCTTCAGATACGCGGCCTGACGCTCACCGGGATCGTCGATAGCCTCTAGTTCGTTGCGATACCCGAGCTTGACCGCCCCCTCGAGACCCATACCTCCGAACTCGCCGGTGGGCCACGAGATGGTGAACATGGGCGCCTTGAACGAGCCACCTGCCATGGCCTGGGCGCCGAGGCCGTAGCCCTTGCGCAGCACAACCGTGCAGAAAGGCACGGTCAACGAGCCGCCGGTGACGAACATGCGCGATGCGTGGCGGACGGTGCCCGACTTCTCGGCCTCGGGTCCGACCATGATTCCCGGTGTGTCGCACAACATCACGATCGGGATGTCGAATGCATCACAGAGCTGCATGAATCGGCTCGCCTTGTCGGCACCGTCGGAATCGATTGCTCCGGCCAGATGGGTTGGATCATTTGCGACAACACCGACCGGGCGTCCTTCGATCCTGGCAAATGCCGTGACCATTCCCGGGCCGAAACCCCCACGCAACTCGAGAACCGAATCCGTGTCGAACAACAGGTCGATGACGTCGCGTACCTCATAGATGCGCAGACGGTTTTCGGGAATGACGTGTCTGAGCTTGCGCTGGTCGGCTGCTTCCCACCCGTCGAGCGACCCCAGGAAGTAGGACAGGTACTTCTTGGCGACTTCGACGGCCTCGGCATCGTCGTCGACGAGCAGGTCGATGACACCGTTGGGCCATTGATCGTCGATCGGCCCCACCTCCTTCGGATGGAACACACCGAGCCCGCCTCCCTCGATCATGGCCGGTCCGCCCATACCCAGATTGGCGTTTCGGGTCGAGATCACGACATCACACATGCCGAGCAGGGCAGCATTGCCCGCGAAGCAGTAGCCGGTGTTGATGCCCACGAGGGGAACCAATCCGCTGAGGCGGCCAAAGATCCAGAACGCTAGGCAGTCGAGGCCCGCCACCTGGGTGCCGTCGGTGTCGCCGGGGCGCCCTCCCCCACCCTCGGCAAAGACGATCGTCGGAAGCTGCCACCGCTCGGCCAGCTCGAACAGTCGGTCCTTCTTGTAGTGGTTCATGTGGCCCTGTGTGCCGGCCAGGACCGTGTAGTCGTACGTCATCACCGCGACCCTTGGATCGTCGAAGCGATCGGCACCGACGGTGCCGACACCGCCGACGATGCCATCGCCAGGTGTCTTCTCTATGAGCTCCTGAACGCTGCGCCGCCTCCGCTGGGCGGCGAGCACGAGTGGGCCGTACTCGACAAAGGATCCCTCGTCGAGCAGGTCGTCAACGTTCGCCCTGGCTGTTCGACGCCCTTGCGAGAGGCGTCGTTCGACGGCTGCCGGTCGTCGATGATCGTGGCCTACTTCGTGGCGATCGATGGATTCGGCCAGGTCGGGACGTATGTGATCAAGATCGACAGCACTGTCTGCATCGGTGGTTGTTGTGCCGACCTCACCTGGCTCGATGGCTACGATCAGTGCACCCTCGTCGATCGCGTCTCCGACCGACCCGTGGACGGCGGCGACAACACCCGATGATGGGGCGGTGATGACGTGCTCCATCTTCATCGCCTCCATCACCGCCACCTGAGCGCCGGCGCTGATCTCGGCTCCGACCTCGACATCGAGGCTCACGATGGTGCCGATCATCGGAGCGACAACCGCTATCTGGTCCCCGATCACCTCGGCGACGGGTGCAGCCGCACCCCTTGACGCGGGCGCCGACAAGACATCGAGTGGGTCGACGGTCTCGGATAGGCCAGATGTTTCGGCCAAGGCCGCAGCGATCTCGGGCATCAGGAGTTCTGCTGTCAGGGTGTGGAACTGGCCCGACCGAACCTCGTCGGCATCGATGAGCGCGCGAAGCAGGTCGAGGTTGGTGTCAACCCCAGCGAGGTCGAACTCGCCGAGCGCACGCCCGAGCCTGCCCAGGGCGTGTTCGTAGTTGTCTCCGTGTGCGATGACCTTTGCGAGCAGGGGGTCGTAGCGTGGGTTGGTGGGTTGTCCGACACGGCCCGCGGTATCGACCCTTATTCCGGGGCCGCTCGGGGGTGTGAACACGGTGAGGGTGCCTCCCGCCGGCATGGGTTCACCTTCAGCCGACAGGCGCTCGGCCGAGACCCTGGCCTGGATGGCGACGCCGACGCTGGAGGGCGGGCGCCCGGGCACAAGACCGATGTCGGCCAGGCCCTCGCCGCCGGCGATGCGTAATTGAGCAGCCACCAGGTCGACCCCGCTGACCATCTCCGTCACGGTGTGTTCGACCTGGATGCGGGCGTTGGCCTCGATGAACACGGCCTCGCCCCAGGGACCGACCAGGAACTCGAAGGTCCCGACACCCCGGTACTTCGCTGCCGAGGCCATCTGGACGGTCGCCTCGACCAGGGTCGATCGGGCCTTCTCGTCGATGCCGATCGCCGGGGCGATCTCGATGATCTTCTGGTGACGTCTCTGGAGGCTGCATTCGCGATCGCCCAACACCACAACAGCGCCGGTGCCATCGCCGACGACCTGTAGCTCGACGTGACGAGCTGGATCGACCAGTTGCTCGACATAGAGCCGAGCGTCCCCGAAGGCCGCCTGAGCCTCAGATCCGCACCTCTCGAAAGCGGCGGTGAGCTCGTCGACGGAATGTGCGGGTCGCATGCCACGCCCTCCGCCACCGCCGACCGCCTTCACCATGACCGGACCACCCTGGGCCTCGAAGAATGCGACGGCCTCTGCGGCAGACGAAACCGCCGCTCCCTTCGAGAGTGGCACCTCGTGTTCGGCCGCGAATGCCCTCGCCAGCTGCTTGTCTCCGAAGCGGACGAGTGTCTCGACGTCTGGTCCCACGAAGGTGAGCCCGGCGCCGGCGCACGCACGAGCGAAGTCGGCGTTTTCGGCAAGAAAACCGTAACCGGGATGAACAGCATCGGCGCCGCTGTCGATCGCTGCGACCACGACTGCGCCGATGTCGAGATAGGCGTTTGCGCCGGTGCCCGCCAGCTCGACGGTCTCGTCGGTGACCCGGGTGTGGGTTGCGCCATGGTCGTCGGCGGGTGCGATGGACACGGTCGAGATGTCCAGCTCGGCAGCAGCGCGAGCGATCCGCACGGCGATTTCGCCCCGGTTTGCGATGAGCAACTTGGTGATCGTCATGATCCGGCCGATGTTAGGTGCCCCGCCGTTCACCACCGCACTCGGTACGTGTTGTCAGCGCCAGAAGTCGGCCAGCACGTCGACGTACATCTGGGTGGTGAGCCGTAGCGACTCGACATCGATGCGTTCGTTGTGGCCGTGGAAACGTGAAGCGAAGTCGCTGCCCTTTACCTCTGGGCTGAACAACCCAGTCCCGTAGGCGACCGCTCCCATCTGGCGGTACACCCTCGCATCGGTGAACCCAACCGAGAACTGAGGGCTCAGGCGCGCCCTCTCGAAGGGTTTCGCTACCGCTCGCTGGATCGAGTCCCACAATCGGGTGTCGGTGGGGCTGATCGTCGAAACATCGTTCATCAACGCCACCACCTCGACATCGCCCGCGAGATCGCCGAGAGCTGCATCGAGATGGGCCTGAACCTCCTCGGTCGACTCTCCCGGCATCGTCCTGATGTCGACCTCGAGATCGATGGTGTCGGGAATCACATTGGTCTTCATAGCACCCCGGGCCGCATTCACCGAGAAGGTGGTGTGGGTGCACGAGTGCCAGTGTGTCGCGGCGCCGCGATTGGGTACCGCTGTCAAGAAGTCGTCGATACGATCCTCGTCGAGCAGCTGGTTCTTGGCGTCTTCTGGGAGGCTCATGTCGCCGATCTGGGCCCTCCACAACTCGTGGAATTGGGGCGTCGGACGGTAGTCGCTGAGCCGTTTCATGACGGCACCAGCCTTCAGCAGGGCGTTGTCAGAACGAAACGGCATGGAACCGTGGCCCGGCGTTCCCTTCACACGAAGGCGCCGCCAGGCGACACCCTTTTCGGCGACGTTGATGCTGATCGAGGGGGCCTCCGGGGAGCCGGAGTGAACACCACCCGACTCGGTCATCACATAGTCGGCATAGATGGCGTCACGGTGATTGTCGGCCATCCACTGGGCGCCGAAGTGACTCCCCGACTCCTCGTCGGCGACGGCAAAGTAGACGAGATCGCCTCTTGGTCGCACTCCGCGGTCGACCAGGTCTCGAAATGCCACCGCCTGTGCCGAAGTGAGGTTCAACATGTCGAGGGCGCCCCTCCCCCAGACCTCACCGTCGACGAGTTCGCCACCGAAGGGATCGCGTTCCCAACCGTCGGGGTTGACCGGAACGACGTCGGTGTGGCCCATCAGGCACAACGACGGCGCATCGGGATCGGTGCCCTCTACCCGTGCAACGAGTGATACCCGACCCTTGCTCGCCTCGTATCGTTCGACGTCGACACCACTGCCCTCGATGAAGGTCTGCAGCACGTCTGCGTTGCGAACCTCGTGGCCCGATTCGGGGCTCCCATCGTTGACACACTCGTTACGAATGAGAGTCTGGAGCAAGTCGACGGTCTGATCGGCGAGAGACATGCCCCAATGATTACCCGATCCGGCGGTCCTTCGCCGAGTCGGCGAGCTCGTACCCGCCATGACGGTGCGAGCAGGGATGTTCAGTAGTCGATGCCTCGTTTGGCGGCGACACCTGCCTCGTAGGCATGCTTGATCTGGCGCATCTCGGTGACCGTGTCGGCAAGCTCGATCAGTGCATCCGACGCGTCGCGCCCGGTGGTGATGATGCTCGTCTGCTCAGGACGGTTCGCGAGCGTGGCGAGCACGTCGTCGACGTCGATCCATCCCCAGTTCATCAAATACGTGATCTCGTCGAGGATGACCAGCTGGTGTTCACCGGCCTCTATGACCCCCTTTGCCGTTGCCCAGGCATCGTTGGCCACCGCGATGTCGACGTTCAGATCGTCGGAGTCCCAGGTGAAGCCACCGCCGAGAGCGAACCAGTCGACGCCCAGCCGCCGGCCGATCTTCTCCTCGCCGACCTGCCAATCGCCCGATTTCAGGAACTGGATGACGGCGACGTTCCACCCCCGCGCGATCCCGCGGCACATCATGCCGAAGGCCGAACTGCTCTTTCCCTTGCCGTCACCGGTGTTGACCAGCAACAGGGACTTGGCGTTTCGCAGCTTCGGCCGAGGGTCCAGTTCTGGTGGCGCGTCGGTCACGATCTCACTCCTTGGGTCCCGAAAGGTCGCCGGTTCCCGGTGTGCCCGGGATTGGCACAACTATCGGACCGGACTCGTCATGGAAGATACGCACTCGGGCTCCGTAGTGGCGCTCGAGTGTTTCGGCGGTCAAGACGTCTGCCCGACTACCGCGAGCGGCGATGTTGCCTCCATCGAGCAGGACCAGCTCGTCGGCGTATCGTCCGGCGATGGTCAGATCGTGGATCGTCATGATGATTGTTGTGTGGTCAGCGGCATGTACTTCGCGAATCAACTCCAGCACCGCCTGCCCGTGACCGAGATCGAGCGACGCTGTCGGCTCGTCCAGCAACAACACGGGAGCCTGCTGGCAGAGGGCCCTGGCCAGCGCAGCCCGCTGAGCCTCACCACCCGACAGTGAGCCCATCACCCGGCCGGTGAAGCCCAGCAGGTCGAGACGTTCGATGACACTCTCGACCACGTCGTAGTCGATGTGGCCAGGGGCACCGAATGCTCCCAGATGGGGCGTGCGGCCGAGAAGCACATAGTCCAGAAGTCCCATGTCGGGCGGAAGCACCGGCTGTTGGGGCAGATACGCCACCTGCAAAGACCGGCTGCGACCCTTCGCCTCGGCACCGTCGATGTGTACATGGCCCGATGCGGCGGTGAGGCCGGCAATCGATCGAAGCAGGGTCGACTTTCCCGCTCCATTTGGGCCGACGACGCTGGTCCAGGATCCCGGTTCGAGGTCGAGGTCTATCTCGTTGAGGATCGAAGCCCCGCCGATCGTGACGGAGAGTTTGGTGATCTCGACCCGACCGTTCACCACAATGTCCTTCTGGTCGTGCGAAGAATGACGGCAAAAAACGGGGCGCCGACAAATGCTGTGACGACCCCCACTGGCAACTCGGCCGGTGCGATGACATTACGAGCCAGGAGGTCGGCGAGCACCATGAAGGTCGCTCCGAAGATCGCAGACAACGGAAGCACGATGCGGTTGCTCGATCCGGCCGTCAGGCGAACAGCGTGGGCCACGACCAGGCCGACGAACCCGATGAGGCCGGCGACCGCAACCGTGGCGGCGGCAGCGAGAGAGGCGAGCGTCACAACGACGAGCCGAACGCGCACCGGATCGACTCCGAGGCTGCGCGCCTCGTCGTCGCCGACGGCCATCACGTCGAGCGCACGTCCGAATCGCAACAACACCACAATCGTTGCGATCGCATAGGGCAAGAGCAGCTTGACCTCACCCCACCCGCTGGTGCTGACGCGGCCGAGGATCCACGAGTAGACCTCCTGGACCACGTCGATGTTGCGCTGCAGGACATACGTCTGGGCAGCGGTGAAGAAACTGGCCACCGCCACGCCGGCCAGGATCAATGTCACACTCGAGCGCGACCCGATGCTTCCGACCGAGAACGCAACAGCCACCGCCAGAAGGGCACCCAGGAACGCGGCCAACGGAACAGGGTCGATGAAACCGACCGCCGAACCCCAGTCGTTCACGATCGCAAGCGTCGCCCCGAGGCCTGCACCAGCTGCAACTCCGAGAAGGTATGGGTCGGCCAGGGGATTGCGAAATGATCCCTGGTAGGCGGCGCCGCTGATGGCCAGCATCGCCCCCACCAGCAATCCCAGGACCACCCTTGGCAATCGAACCGTCGTCACGATCGTGTGTTGGACCGGATCGAGCCCGTGGTCGATGTTCACCCCGGGGAGTTCGGACAGGACGGCCCCCGCAACTCGGTGGGGGGCAATGTCGACGGGACCGATACCAAGCGACACCACCGACACAACGATCAAGGCCATGAGGGACCCCAGCAACCACGCCGGTGTCAGCCGGGTGGCTCGCAAAGGGGTCCGCTGGTCCATGATGGCGATGTCAGCCGTTGAACTTGTTGGCGGCCGCTACGACAGCCTCGGCAAAGTCGAGTACGCGCGGGCCCCAGCGTGACGCAGCGTCGTCGTTCAGCTCGACGACATTTCCCTCCTTCACAGCTGACAGTGAGTCCCAGCCGGGGCGTTCGGTGAGGGTCTGCACGGTCTGGCCATAACCGATGGTGTCTGCCAGGAAGATGATGTCGGGATCGGCAGCAAGGACAAATTCTTCGCTGAGCTGGGGGTAGCCGTAGAACTCACCGTCTGGGTCGGCAGCATCTGCGATGTTCACCATGCCTGCGAGCCCGTAGACCTGTCCGATGAAGGTTGTCGAGGTGGCGCTGTAGAGCTCGGTTCCGAGCTCGTGGTAATAGGTCACCGGTTCAGCGCCGACCTGGACCGAAGCGGCCAGCTCGGCGATACGAGATCGCATGGCGTCGGCCTGTTCACCGGCCTCGGCCTCGTTCCCCGTCAGGGCACCGAGTTCGGCCATCTGGGCGTAGATATCCTCGAAGGTGGTGGCAGCGAAATGATTGAGAACGACCACACCGGCGGCTTCCAAGGACGCCGCGACATCGTCTGGTCCGCCCTGCCACACAAGAAGTGTCGGCTCGTAGGCAAGGATCGACTCGACGTTGGGGGTGTACCCACTGAGGTCGGTGATCGGTGCCTCGGGTGGGTAGTACGAGAATTCGTCGACAGCCACGACCCGATCGCCCGCTCCGATAGCGAAGAGGATCTCGGTCGAGCTCGGCGACAGAGAGATGATGCGGATCGCTTCCTCGGTCTCGTCTGTTGTGTCGGCTTCATCAGCCGTCTGGGACTCGGTCGTCGACTCGGTCTCGTCGGTCGCTGCGGGCGCCGCTGATCCGGCATCGTCACCACACGACGTGAGCAACAGGACGGCCACGATGGCCACGAGTGGAAACAGGAAACGTCTGAGCATTTCTTCTCCTTTGCGTCGAGGACGGGTCGACGCCAGGAGCTCCTGTCGCACGAACCGAACCCTTCCTCGAGGGCGTCTTGGTCCGTCGCCGAGAAAGATTCGACCGGACTCGTCCCTCGAAGGGGCTTCACCGTTGCGGGACAGTGCCGGATTCACACCGGACTTCGTTCACCTCGGAAACAGCCGCCACCCTACCCCACCTCACCACGTTGTGGTGTGTGGGTGAAGCTCGCCCGCCTCTACCTCGGCCCGTCGCTCGAGGATGAGCACCGATTGCGCCGTCTTTCGCGGCCGGTTCGGGTGTCGTGACCGGAGGGACTCCGTAGATACAAACGCGTGTGTGCTCAGGGCCGGTCGAAGACCGAACGCATGGCAAAGTTCGAACGGATGCGCACCACGCCCGGTAGGCGTGCGAGGTGTGTGGTGTGCACCTTCTCGTAGCCGGCGACTCCGTCGGCCTGGACGCGCAGCAGATAGTCGGCATCACCCGAGATCAGGTGACAGCCGACTATCTCGGGCACTCCGGTCGCCGCTTCCTCGAAGGCCTCGAGGAGATCCTCTCGTTGGCTCTCGAGACGGATCTCGACAAAGACGGTGGTTCCCAAGCCCAGACTCGCCTGATCGAGAATCGCTCGGTAGCCGAGGATGACACCGTCGTCCTCGAGACGACGCAGGCGCCGATGGGTGGCCGAGGGGCTGAGCCCCACACGCTCGGCGAGGTCGGCATTCGAGATTCGGCCCTCCGAGGACACGACCTGGAGGATTGCCTCGTCGATCGGGTCGATCGCGTTCGTATCGGTAGGCATGGTCAGGTCTGTCGTCCATCGGCTTGTCGACGCAAGAATCATGCGTCATCACTGCGACAGTACTCCGATTCGCCAGAACCTGCCGCGCGAATCGTCGTATCTTCGACGTACCTAGTAGATGGACCCGAAACGAGGGGGCAGGCGTGATCATTGGTGTACCCACAGAGATCAAGAGCGACGAACACAGGGTCGGCCTGGTTCCGTCGAGTGTGCGCGAGCTGGTCAGCCACGGACATTCGGTGATCATCCAGTCTGGCGCCGGTGTCGGCGCCGCATCACCAGACGACGAGTACATCTCGGCCGGTGCCGAGTTGGTCCCGACAGCAGCAGCGGTGTTCGAACGCGCAGACATGGTTGTGAAGGTCAAGGAACCGCAGGCCGTCGAGATCGCTCAGCTGCGCGAGGGCCAGATCCTCTTCACCTACCTCCACCTGGCTCCGGATTTGCCCCAGACCGAGGGCCTCCTCGCCAGCGGTGCCACAGCCATCGCCTACGAGACCGTCGTCGACGACGCCGGACGACTTCCCCTTCTCACCCCGATGTCGCAGGTCGCCGGTCGTCTTGCCGTGCAGGCCGGCGCTCGCTGCCTCGAAAGCCCCGCCGGTGGATCGGGAACACTTCTTGGCGGAGTACCCGGGGTTCCGTCGGGTCGTGTCGTCGTCATCGGTGGCGGTGTGGTTGGTGTGAACTCGATCGAGATGGCTGTCGGCCTCGGCGCCCAGGTGACCGTCCTCGACCGCGATCTCGCAGTTCTCGACAGGTTGTCGCATCAGTATGGCAATGCCCTCGAGACCGTATTCTCGACCAACGCCGCCCTCGACGATCTCGTGACCAGCGCCGATCTTGTTGTTGGTGCCGTCCTCGTGGTTGGCGCAGAGGCTCCGAAGCTGGTCACCGCCGACATGGTCGACCGCATGCGCAATGGCTCGGTTCTTGTCGATGTCGCCATCGACCAGGGTGGCTGTTTCGAGACCTCGCGAGCGACCACACACCAGGATCCGACATATGTGGTGAACGGCGTCGTGCACTATTGCGTCGCCAACATGCCGGGTGCGGTACCCCGCACATCTACAAAGGCCCTGAACAACGTCACACTCCCCTACGCGCTTCGCCTGGCCGACCACGGCCTCGACTCCTTGCTGGGCGACAAGAACTTCCTCGCGGGTTTGAACGTGCACCGGGGTCATCTGACGAACGAGGCGGTCGCTGAGGCCCACGGCATGGATTGGGTCGAGCCTGCCACAGCCCTGGGCTGAACCAGCACAGCCCTCGGCTGAACCAGCACAGCCTCGCTACGCTCTGGGCATGGCCGATGCCATCGTGCTCGATATCGATGGTCACGAACTGAGAGTGTCCAATCCCGCGAAGGTGTTCTTCCCCGAGCGCGGGGAAACCAAGTTCGACCTGATCGAGTATTACCTGTCGATCGGCCCGGCGGTGATGCGGCGCATGGGCGGCCGACCCACCCTGTTGCAGCGGTTTCCCGACGGAGCCGGCGGCAAGAGTTTCTTCCAGAAACGGGTCACAAAGGGTGCACCCGATTGGCTCCACACAACGACGGTCATGACACCGAACGGGACCCCATCGAACGCTCTCGTTCTCGACGATCTGGCCCACGTCGCGTGGGCCGTACACATGGGATGCCTCGGATTCCATCCGTGGCCGTTCCGAGCCGCTTCGCCGGCGATCACCGACGAGCTTCGCATCGATCTAGACCCCCAACCAGGCACAACCTTTGACATGGCTCGTGTTTCGGCCCTCCTGATCAAGGAACTGCTCGACGAGCTCGGCATCGAGGGCTTCGTCAAGACGACCGGTAGCCGCGGATTCCACGTCTATGTCCCGCTGCAGGACCGTTGGGGTTCTGTCGACGTCAGGGCGGCTGCCGTCGCTTTGGCGCGCGAACTCGAGCGCCGTCGGCCCGACCTGGTGACCGCAGCCTGGTGGAAAGAAGAGCGCGGCGAGCGCATCTTCATCGACTACAACCAGAACGCTCCGCACAAGACGATGTTCGGGGCATGGTCGGTGAGACCACGTATCGGTGGGCAGGTTTCGACGCCCATCTCGTGGGACGCGGTCGAGACCGTCGATCCCGACTCCCTGACGATCGAGACGGTGCCACGGTTCCTCGAGGCCCATGGCGATCCCTGGGCGAGCTTCGACGACGATCCCCAGGACATCTCGACGCTGCTCGAGTGGTTCGCTCGCGACATCGACG
Source organism: Actinomycetes bacterium (assembly GCA_024228575.1). Lineage (GTDB taxonomy): Bacteria > Actinomycetota > Acidimicrobiia > Acidimicrobiales > Poriferisodalaceae > JAAETH01. The sequence continues at coordinate 584 of JAAETH010000467.1, read as the reverse complement.
ATGGCCTGATGGATGCCCCATGGCCTCCCGTCTATCCCAAGCAGCCACTCGAGCCACCGCGAGTCGCCCCGAGCCGGGCGAGGAATCGTGGTACAAACCGACTTGACCCAGGCTGACGAGTTCGTCGGCCGGACAACCCAGACCCAGGCGGTACCCGACACGTGAACACCACATCACAGACACTCGCGATCGACGAGTCGGCCGAATGGGCGGCACTCGAAACCCATGCGAGCTCGGTCGGGAACACGTTGCGGGAGTTGTTCGACGACGACGAACGTGCGAGCAAATACACCTTCGACGTCGGCGACCTGAAGGTCGACCTGTCGAAGCACCTGCTCACCGACGAGACCGTCGACCTGCTGGTCGATCTCGCTTCCCGCTGCCAGGTGGCCGAGCGGTTCGATCAGATGTTGACCGGGGACCGCATCAACTCGACCGAGGACAGATCGGTGTTGCACACGGCCCGGCGCCGCCGCAGCAGCGACACACTTGTCGTCGACGGGATCGATGTGATGCCCCAGATCCATGCGGTGCTCGACTCGATGGCCCGCCTGGCCGACCGCGTCAGGGGTGGCGATTGGAAG